>NZ_JXYF01000068.1:0-11892 GCF_000967735.1 Paracoccus sp. S4493 | reverse complement strand
CACCCCGCGGGCCGTGTCCGCGCGGCCCGCGATCGTGGTCGCGCCCGCCGCGGCGGTCGTCGTCGCGGCCGAACCGCAGGACGGCCCCCGCCTCGTCAAAGGCCGCGCGCATGTCCTGGCCGCCGGTATCCTCGCCCTTGACCTCAAAGCGGCCGTATTCGGCCTTGATCTCCTCGATCATTCCGAACTGGGCCATGACCTCGTTGCCGCGGACGGCCTGCGGCAGGATCGCGTCGATGATCGGCTGCGGCAGGGCGGTGTCGTCGGTCTCGATCTCGATCAGGCTGTTGTCGGGGGCGAACTTGACCTCGACCTCGGCGCCGTTCTCCTGCCAGCCCTTGACCTCCAGGTGGCGCGGGGTCTGCTTGATCTCCTCGAAGCGGGCGAACAGCGCCATCGCGGGCGTGCCGCGCACGGCACCGGGCAATGCGGCATCGATCAGCGGCGCGGGCAGGCTGCCGTCGTCTGCCTCGATCTTGATCAGGTTGCCGGCCATGTCGAACTCGGCCTCGATCTGGGTGCCGTCCGGCAGATAGCCCTCATATTCGCGCTGGCCGTCGCGCTTGGTCTCGAAGCTGATGCGGTCCAGGTCCAGCCCCTGCAGCATGGAGGGCAGCTCGACGCCGGGTGTCTGGGCGATGGCGGGAACGGTCCCGGCCATGACGGCGATCAGGGCGGCGGTGGATGCAAGATGCTTGCGGGTCATGTGACACTCCTTTGGGTCGATGTCGGCCGGCGGTTCCGGCCTTCTGCGAATCGTTTCTAGCCCAACGCACCCGAACGGATCGCCAACGCGCCGTTTGGTTTCCATTTCCCCCGGACAGGGCATAGTGGCCCCATGACACGTGCCCCGAATCCTCTGATCCTGGTCTTGGCCCTGATGGCGCCGCTGGCGGCACTGCCGCAGCCTGCGCCCCCGGCCGCCCCCCCGCCGGACCCCTGGGCCACCAGCTTTCAGCCGCAACCGTTCCACCGCATGGCCGAGGCGGTCACCGCGCGCTATGACGGCCGCCTGGTCGCGGCCGAGACGCGCCCGCCCCGCCCCGCCGAACGCGCCACGGGGGTCGAGCTGGTCTATGAGTTCCGCCTGCTGACCACGCAGCGCAACATCCTCAACATCCGCGTGGACGCCCGCACCGGGCGTTTTTTGGAAGTGGCCGGACGCGGCCAGCTGGAGGCGCGCCGCGCGCCCCGCACCCAAGACTGAAGGACCTGACATGCGCGCCCTGATCGTCGAGGACGACCCCCTGCTGGCCGACCAGCTGTCCCAGGCCATGATCCAGGCCGGCTTCGTGACCGACATCGCCCCAGACGGCACCCAGGGAGAGTTCCTGGGCGCCACCGAAAGCTATGACGTGGCCGTGCTGGACCTGGGCCTGCCCGGCCTGCCCGGGATCGAGGTCCTGACCCGCTGGCGCGACCAGGGCATCGCCATGCCGGTCCTGATCCTGACCGCGCGCGGCGACTGGACCGACAAGGTGGCGGGCTTTCGCGCGGGCGCCGACGATTACGCCGTCAAGCCCTTTCGCCTGGAGGAAGTCGTGCTGCGCGCCCAGACCCTGATCCGCCGTGCCGCGGGCCATGCGCGCCCGCAGATCGCGGCCGGGCGGCTGCAGCTGGACGGCCAGCTGTGCGTCATCACCCTGGACGGGATGGCGCTGCGGCTGACGGCGTTTGAACAACGCATCATGACCTATCTGATCACCCATCAGGACCGCGTCATCAGCCGGACCGAACTGTCCGAACACCTCTACGAGGCCGAGACGGACCGCGACTTCAAGTCGATCCAGGTCGTCATCGGCCGCCTGCGCAAGAAGGTCGGCGACGGGATCATCGAGACCCGCCGCGGCGAGGGCTATGTCCTGAGGTCGGCGTGACGCGGTCGATCCGCGGCCGGCTGCTGCTGCTGGCGGCAGTCTGGCTGACGGCGGCGCTGCTGGGAGCGTTCCTGCTGATCGCGCAGCTGCTGGAGGATTTCGTCACCGACCGGTTCGACGCCGAGACGCTGGCCATCGCCGACAGCCTGATCGGCCAGCTGGAGGTCGACGACGACCGGGTCGAACTGGACGACACGCCGCTGGACGTGCGCTTCACCCTGCCGCTGTCGGGTTGGTACTGGCAGGTCGTGGCGGGGGATGCGACGGTGGCGCGATCTCCGTCGCTGCTGGACGGGCAGCTGACCGGGCCCGCGGGCGATCTGACCGGCGCGATGGGCCGCGACGCCGATGCGGCGGGCCTGCGCGTCCTGCGCCGAGAGCTGACCATTCCCGACAGCGACGCCCTGATCGCGGTCACCGTGACCGCCCCCCTGGCCGAGATCGAGGGCAGCCTGGCGCAGATCGTGCGCCCGTTGGCGGTCGCGCTGGTGGTGCTGGGGCTGGGTCTGGCCGCCGCCAGCGTGATCCAGGTGACGCTTGGCCTGCGCAGTCTGGACCGCCTGCGCGCCGATCTGGCCCGCGTGCGCGCGGGCGACAGCGACAGACTGGCCCGCCCCGACGTGTCCGAACTGCGCCCCCTGGCGTCAGAGATCAACGCGGCGCTCGACCAGAACGCGGCCCTTCTGACCCGGTCGCGCCAGCATCTGGGGAACCTGGCCCATTCGCTGAAGACGCCGCTGGCGGCCCTGTCGAACGAGCTGCCGCCCGATCATCAGGGCCAGGCCCTGATCACGCGGATGGATCGCCTGATCGGCTGGCACCTGCGCCGCGCGCGTCAGGCCGGGCCGCGCCTGCTGGGGCAGCGGACCCCGGTCGCGCCGGTCGTCGACGACATCCTGCTGGTGCTGCGCTGGCCCCTGGCCGACCGCGGCATGACCGCCGATGTCGATTGCCCCCCGGACGCGGCCTTTCCCGGCGAACGCCAGGACCTGGAGGAGATGATCGGCAACCTGTCCGAGAATGCCGCCAAATGGGGGCGCACGCGCCTGCGGATCACCGTGCGCACCCCGCCGGACCGCCTGATCCTGCGGATCGAGGATGACGGTCCCGGCCTGTCGCCCGACCAGGCCCCCCTGGCCCTGATGCGCGGCGCGCGGCTGGACGAACTAGGCGCCCCCGGCGCGGGGCTGGGCCTGGCCATCGTGGCCGATCTGGCGGCGCTGCATGGCGGCGAATTGCGGCTGGAACGGTCCGATCTGGGCGGTCTGGCTGCCATCCTGGACCTGCCTGCCTGAAATTTCCGCAAAGCTTTGCGGCCCATATTTTACCATTTGATAAAAAAATGGACCTGTGTCAGCCTGATTTCACCAACAGGTGAGCCAGGAGACGAAAATGTCCCAAGCGAGATTAAGCCCCGGCGTGGTGCCGGGACGACTGACCCCCGACCAGCTGGCGGCGAACTTCGTCGATGTCGCCCCGCCGCTGGACCGCCACGAGGCGCATGTGGCCGCTGACCGGTGTTATTTCTGCCATGACGCGCCCTGCATCACGGCCTGTCCGACCAGCATCGATATCCCGCTGTTCATCCGCCAGATCGCGACCGACACGCCGGATGCGGCGGCGATGACGATCTTTCACGCCAACATCCTGGGCGGCATGTGCGCCCGTGTCTGTCCCACGGAACAGCTGTGCGAGGGTGCCTGCGTGCGCATGGAGGCCGAGGGCAAGCCGGTCGAGATCGGGGCGCTGCAGCGTTACGCGACAGACGGGCTGATGGCGCAAGGGTCGCACCCCTTCAAGCGCGCCGCCCCCACGGGCAAGCGCGTGGCCGTGGTCGGCGCGGGCCCCGCGGGTCTGGCCTGCGCGCACCGCCTGGCCGCCAAGGGCCATGACGTGGTGATCTTCGAGGCGCGGCCCAAGCCCGGCGGGCTGAACGAATACGGCATCGCCAGCTACAAGGCCGTGGACGGTTTCGCGCAGGCCGAGGTGGATTGGCTGATGGGCATCGGCGGGATCGAGCTGCGCCACGATCAGGCGATCGGCCGCGACATCACCATGGCCTCGCTGCAGTCCGAATACGATGCGGTGTTCCTGGGCATGGGCCTGGGCGGCGTGAACGCGCTGCGCGCAGACGGCGAGGACCGCACGCATGTGCTGGACGCCGTCAGCTTCATCCGCGACCTGCGCCAGGCCAGCGATCTGGGCACCCTGCCCGTCGGCCGCGACGTCGTGGTGATCGGCGGCGGCATGACCGCCGTGGATGCTGCCGTACAGGCCCGTCTGCTGGGCGCCGAGAACGTCAGCATCGTCTATCGCCGCGGTCAGGACCGCATGGGCGCCAGCCGCCACGAACAGGACCATGCGACCGCCAGCGGCGTGCGGATCATCTGCAACGCAGCCCCCGTCGCGGTCCATGGCAACGGCGCCGTGACCGAGGTCGAGTTCGCCTACACCCGCGCCGAGCCCGACGGGATGGTCCTGACCGAGGACCGCTTCCGGCTGAAGGCCGACCAGGTCTTCCGCGCCATCGGCCAGCGGCTGGAGGGCGCGCCCGAGGGGCTGGAGCTGGCGGGCGGCAAGATCCTGGTGACGGGGCCGGGCCGCACGACGCTGGACGGGGTCTGGGCCGGGGGCGATTGCGCATCCGGCGGCGACGACCTGACCGTGACCGCCGTGGCCGAAGGCCGCGACGCGGCAGAAGACATCGACGCCCGGCTGACCGGACGTCCCGTCGAAATCCCCGGGTGAGGACGCGAGATCATGGCAGACCTGCGCAGCAATTTCATCGGGATCAAGTCCCCGAACCCCTTCTGGCTGGCCTCGGCCCCGCCGACCGACAAGGAATACAACGTCCGCCGCGCCTTCCAGGCCGGTTGGGGCGGCGTGGTGTGGAAGACGCTCGGGTCCGAAGGCCCGCCCGTCGTCAACGTGAACGGCCCGCGATACGGCGTGATCCACGGTGCCGACCGCCGCGTCCTGGGCATCAACAACATCGAGCTGATCACCGACCGACCCCTTGAGGTAAACCTTCGCGAGATTAAGTCGGTCAAGCGCGACTATCCCGACCGGGCGCTGATCATCAGCCTGATGGTGCCCTGCGACGAGGACAGCTGGCGCGACATCCTGGCCAAGATCGAGGATACCGGCGCCGACGGGGTTGAGCTGAACTTCGGCTGCCCGCACGGCATGGCCGAGCGCGGCATGGGATCGGCCGTGGGCCAGGTGCCGGAATACATCGAGATGGTGACCCGGTGGGTCAAGCAGTATTCCCGCATGCCCTGCATCGTGAAGCTGACGCCCAACATCACCGATGTCACCAAGCCCGCCGAGGCCGCCAGGCGGGGTGGCGCCGATGCGGTCAGCCTGATCAACACGATCAACTCGATCACCTCGGTCGATCTGGACCTGTTCGCGCCCCAGCCCACCATCGACGGCAAGGGCAGCCACGGCGGCTATTGCGGCCCGGCGGTCAAGCCCATCGCGCTGAACATGGTGGCCGAGATCGCGCGCAACCCGGCGACCGCGGGCCTGCCCATCAGCGGCATCGGCGGTGTCACCACCTGGCGCGACGCGGCCGAGTTCATGGCGCTTGGCGCGGGCAATGTGCAGGTCTGCACGGCGGCGATGACCTATGGCTTCAAGGTGGTCCAGGAGATGATCACCGGCCTGCACGATTATCTGGACAGCCATGAGATGGGCCTGTCAGACCTGATCGGCCGCGCGGTTCCCAACGTGCGCGACTGGCAGCAGCTGAACCTGAACTATGTCACCAAGGCGGTGATCGACCAGGATGCCTGCATCAGCTGCGGCCGCTGCTATGCCGCCTGCGAGGATACCAGCCACCAGGCCATTGCCATGAAGCCGGGCCGCGTTTTCGAGGTGATCGAGGAGGAATGCGTCGCCTGCAACCTGTGTGTCGATGTCTGTCCGGTCGAGGACTGCATCACCATGCGAGAGCTGGAGATCGGCGAGATCGACAAGCGCACCGGCATTCCGCGCGGCGAATACGCGAACTGGACCAGCCATCCGAACAACCCGATGGCCCGCGCCGCCGAGTGATCCGATGCGGCTGGGGAGCCTTGCGCCCCCCGGGCCATCCGCAGGGTATTTGGTGAACGAAAAAGCCCCGCGGCGATGGCCGCGGGGCTTTGTCATGCGGGACGATCACAGACCGTAGATGCGGCCGAACTTCTGTTCCAGATAGTCCAGAAGCGGGTCGGGGCCGATGGGCTGGCCCGCGGCGGTCTCGATCACCTCGGTCGGGGTCATCAGGCCGCCGTGGCGCTGAACGTTCTCGCGCAGCCATTCGGTGGCGGGGGTCGCGTCGCCCTGGGCCAGGGACGCGTCAAGATCGGGCACAGCGCCGCGCAGGGCCTGGTTCAGGCAGCCTGCATAGACGTTGCCCAGGGCATAGGTCGGGAAATAGCCGAAAAGGCCCACCGACCAATGGACGTCCTGCAGCACGCCGTTCGCGGGACGATCGACCGCGACGCCGAAATCCTTGAGGAAGCGCGCGTTCCACGCCGCCTCCAGGTCCTGCGTATCCAGCCGCCCCGAGATCAGGTCTCGTTCAAGATCAAAGCGCAGCATGACGTGCAGGTTGTACTGCACCTCGTCCGATTCGGTGCGGATATAGCCCGGCGTGACGCGGTTGACCGTCGCGTAGAATGCGTCGGGATCGGTGATGTTCAGCCCGTCGAAGGCCTCGGACATGCGTTCGAACAGCCAGCCGGTGAAGGCGCGGCCGCGGCCCAGCTGGTTCTCATAGATGCGGCTCTGGCTTTCGTGGACGCCCATGGACACGCCGCGCCCCAGGGGGGTGAAGGCGTAATCGGGATCGATGCCCAGTTCATAGCTGGAATGGCCGACCTCGTGGATGGTGGAGTAGAGACAGTTGAACGGATCCGTCTCGACCACCCGCGTGGTGATGCGGCTGTCCTGCCAGCGCCCCGAGCTGAAGGGATGCACGGCCAGATCCATCCGCCCCCGCGTCCAGTCATAACCGAAGGCCGTGGCGCAGGCGCGGGCCAGGCGCAGCTGGGTTTCCTGCGGGAAATGGCCCTTCAGCGCCTGCGGCTGATCGGCACCCAGGACGTCGTCGCGCAGCGCGACCAGGCGCGGGCGCATCGCGTCGAACAGCGTCGCCAGACGCGCCCCGGTCATGCCGGGTTCGTAATCCTCCAGCAGCGCGTCATAAAGATCGCCGCCATCGGCCAGGCACGCAGCCTCCTCGCGCTTCAGCATCAGGACCTGATCCAGGGTCGGGAGGAAATCCGCGGGCGCGTCCTTGGCGCGGGCCTCGGCCCAGATGCCTTGGGCCAGCGAGGTCAGCCGCGCCAGCTCGGAGGCCAGCCGCGCGGGGATGCGGCTGCTGCGGGCGAAATCGCGCGCGATCAGTTGGACGGCGCGGCGGTCGGCGGGGCTTTGCGGATCGGCCGCGTCCAGCCATTCGCCGATGCGCGGATCGGTGCGGCGGTCATGCAGCACCTCCTCCATCGCGCCCATCTCCTCGGCGCGCTGTTCGGCGGCGCCGCGGGGCATCACGGTCTCTTGGTCCCAGCCCAACCGTTCGGCGACGGAGGACAGGGCTTCGGTCTGGCGCTGGAAGGCCAGCAGGTCGGTCAGCGCGGTCATCGGATCGCCCCCCGGATCGAGGTTTCAAAGGGATAGCGCGCATGGTGGCGCGCCCGCAGGATCATCGCGAACAGCACGACGGCGCCGAACTGGTGCGTCAGGGCCAGGTGAAGGGGCGACGCGTGGATCACGTTCAGGATGCCCAGCCCGATCTGGGCGGCCATCGCCACGATCATGACGCTGAAGGCGCCCCGTGTCACCGGATGGGGCGAGCGGCGCGCCCGCAGCCACACGACGACGGCGAAGATCGCCAGCAGATAGCCGGTCATGCGGTGGATGAACTGCACCAGGGCCGGGTTCTCGAAGAAGTTCCGCCAGCCCAGGGTGCCGTCCCAGATCGCCGCCGGGATCCATTCGCCCCCCATGGTGGGCCAGCCGGTATAGGTGCGGCCCGCGTCGATGCCCGCGACCAGCGCGCCCAGCAGGATCTGCACGAAGGTCAGGTGCATCAGCCCCGTGGACATGCGGAACAGCTTGGCCTCTCCGGCGCGGCGCGCGCGCATCAGCTCGGCCTCGGACCGCGACAATTGCAGGACGTACCAGGTGATCAGGCCCAGGATTAGGAACGCGATGCCCAGATGCGTGGCCAGGCGATAGGACGCGACACGCAGCATCCCCTCGTTCAGGCCCGAGCTGACCATCCACCAGCCGATCGCGCCCTGCAGGCCGCCAAGCGCCCCCAGGGACAGCAGGCGGGGCGTCCAGCCCGTGGGAATGCGCGACGTGGCCCAGAAGAAGACGAAGCCAAGTGCCCAGACCAGACCGACCACGCGGCCCAGCAGGCGGTGCCCCCATTCCCACCAGTAGATGTACTGGAATTCCGACAGCGACATGCCGCGGTTCAGCTCCTGGTACTGCGGGATCTGGCGGTAGAGGTCGAATTCGCTCTGCCAGTCGGCGGCGTTCATGGGCGGGATGGCCCCGGTCACGGGTTTCCATTCGGTGATCGACAGGCCCGACCCGGTCAGGCGCGTGGCGCCGCCCACGACGATCATCGCCAGGACCAGCACGAACAGCACGGCAAGCCAGGCGCGGATCGCGCGCCGCGCGCCGCGGGGGCGGGCATCGATCATGCCGGTGGTCTGGACGGGTCGGGCTGCGGTCGGGTCCGAGACTTCCTGGAAGACAGGTCGCTTGGCCATCGCAAGGCTCCTTTCGGGCGGAGGTTAGGGGCGGGTCAGCGCCGGGTCAACTGACGCAGGACGCCGTGCAGGATCCGCACGTCGCCCTTGGTCAGGGTCAGGCGCGACCACATGTTGCGCATGTTCAGACGCATCGACGCGGCTTTGGTTTCCGGGAAGAAGAATCCGGCCTGGGTCAGCTGGTCGTCGTAATGGTCGCCCAACCGCTCGATCTCGATGCGGTCGGCGGGGGCTTCGGCCTCGGACCGACGCAGATGGGGCGCGGGTTCGGGCGGCAGGATGTCGCGGCCGAATTCGTATCCCATCAGCAGGACGGCCTGGGCCAGGTTCAGCGACGGGAAATCGGGGTTCACCGGCACCGTCACGATGGCGTTGGCCCGCGCGATGTCGTCATTCTCCAGCCCCGTGCGTTCGGGGCCGAAGATGATCGCGGAGCGGCCATCATGGGCGCGGGCCTGGGCCATCGCGGTGGCGGGCGTGAAGACGGGCTTGGTCAGTTCGCGCCCGCGCGCGGTGGTGGCATAGGCATAGTCGATGCCCTCCATCGCCAGGGCGAGCGTGGGATAGACGCGGGCCGTGTCCAGCACGCGGCCCGCCGCCCCCGAGGCCATGGCGACGGCCTTGGGGTTGGGCCAGCTGTCGCGCGGATCGACGATGCGCATGTCGGTCAGGCCGAAATTCAGCATGGCGCGGGCGGCCGCGCCGATGTTCTCGCCCATCTGCGGGCGCACGAGGATGATGACGGGTTGGCGTTCGATCTGCATGGTCCGGCAGATAGTCCGTCTGGCGGCGGCGGGCAAGCTGCGCTATCTGCGACACAAAGGAGATCGCCATGACCGACGCCCCTCAACTGTACCTGATGACCCCTGCCGGCGCCCAGGCATCCAGCCTGGCGCCGATGCTGGCCGAGGTGATGGACCGCGTGGCCCCCGCCTGCCTGCGCATCCGCGGCGGCGCCGAGGAGGACGAGCTGGGCCGCCTGGCCGACATGGCACGCGAGATCGCCCATGCCCGCGACGTGGCCGTGGTGATCGACGATCACGTCAAGCTGGCGCTGCGCCACGGGCTGGACGGGGTGCACCTGAACGACGGGGCCAAGGCCGTGCGCTATGCCCGAAAGGAGCTGGGCGACGACGCGATCGTCGGCGCGTTCTGCGGCACGTCGCGCCACGAGGGCATGAACGCGGCCGAGGCGGGTGCGGATTACGTCGCCTTTGGTCCGGTCAGCGACAGCGCGCTCTATCGTGGCGATCCGGTCGAGCTGGAGCTGTTCCAGTGGTGGTCCGAGATGATCGAGGTGCCGGTCGTGGCCGAAGGCGCCATCACACGAGAGCTGATCACCCAGCTGACGCCGATCACCGACTTCATCGCCCTGGGCCCCGAGATCTGGACCCAGGAAGACCCGGCCGCGACACTGGCCCTGCTGTGGGGCTAAAGGACCAGGGGCGTCCGGTCGCCTGACGCGAACCGCCGCAGCACCGCCGGGTATAGGCGGTGTTCCTGCACCAGCACACGCGCGGCCAGGGTCGCGGCGTCATCGCCGGGCAGGATCGGCACGCGCGCCTGCCCCAGGGCCGGCCCAGCGTCCAGTTCCGGCGTGACCAGGTGCACGGTGCAGCCGGCCTCGGCGTCACCGGCGGCGATGGCGCGGGCATGGGTGTCGAGACCGGGGTATTTGGGCAAAAGAGAAGGATGGATGTTCAGCATCCGCCCCTGAAACCGCTGCACGAATTCGGGCGTCAGGATGCGCATGAAGCCGGCCAGGCAGATGATGTCTGGCCGGGCCGCCAGCAGCGGCTGAAGCAGCGCCTGTTCGAACCCCGCCCGGTCGCGCGGAAAGTCCCGGTGATCGACGGACGCGGTCGGCACGCCCAGTTCGGCGGCACGGGCCAGTCCGCCCGCCTGCGGATCGTTCGACGCGACCAGTACGGGGCGCGCCGGGTGATCGCCGGTCATGTCCTGCAGCAGGCGGATCATGTTCGACCCGCCCCCCGAGATCAGGATCGCGACCCGTTTCACGCAAGCGTGCCGGAATAGCGTACGCCCGCGCCCGCCGTGACGGTGCCAAGGCGATGCACCGTCTCTCCCTGCTGGGACAGCAGGTCGGTTAGCGCATCGGCGCGGTCGGCGGCCACGACCAGGATCATGCCGATGCCGCTGTTGAAGGTCTTGAGCATTTCGGACGTCTCAATCCCTCCGGCCTGGGCCAGCCAGGCGAAGACGGGGGGCAGCGGCCAGCTGCCCAGGTCGATGTCCGCGCCCAAGTCATTGGGCAGGACGCGGGGCAGGTTCTCGGTCAGGCCGCCGCCGGTGATATGGGCCAGCGCATGCACGCCGCCCGCGCGGATCGCGGCCAGGGCGGGCTTGACGTAGAGCCGCGTGGGCGTCAGCAGCGCCTCTCCCAGGGTGGTGTCGGCGAAGGGGGCGGCGTCGGACCACGCCAGACCCGCGCGTTCCGCGACCTTGCGGACCAGCGAGTAGCCGTTGGAATGCACGCCGTCCGAGGCCAGGCCCAGCAGCACGTCCCCCTGCCCCACGCCCGCGGGAAGCGCCGCGCCGCGGTTCATCGCGCCCACCGCAAAGCCCGCAAGGTCGAAATCGCCGTCGTGATACATGCCGGGCATCTCGGCGGTCTCTCCGCCGATCAGGGCGCAACCGGAGGCCTTGCAGCCGCGGGCGATCCCCTCGACCACGCGGGCAGCTTCGTCGACGGACAGCTTGCCGGTGGCGAAATAGTCCAGGAAGAACAGCGGCTCGGCACCCTGGCAGACGAGGTCGTTCACGCACATCGCGACCAGGTCCTGACCCAGACCATCCAGATGTCCGGTGTCGATGCCGATGCGCAGCTTGGTGCCCACGCCATCGGTGGCGGCGACCAGGATCGGGTCGTCATAGCCCGCAGCCTTGAGGTCGAACAGCGCGCCGAACCCGCCAAGCGCATCCATGACGCCCGGCCGCTGCGTGGCGGCGGCGGCGGGCTTGATCCGTTCGACCAGAGCGTTCCCCGCGTCGATGTCGACGCCTGCGTCGCGATAGCTGATCCCGTTCTGTGTCATGTCGGCCCCCGGCTGATGTCGGCCCCCCGATAGCGGAACCGCACCCATTGGGCAACGCCCAAGCTTGACCTGACCGCCATGCGGCACTAGGCAATGCGTGCTGCGGGGGCCTGTAGCTCAATTGGTTAGAGCAGGGCGCTCATAACGCCTTGGTTGCGGGTTCAAGTCCTGCCGGGCCTACCA
>NZ_JXYF01000067.1:0-62581 GCF_000967735.1 Paracoccus sp. S4493 | reverse complement strand
ATGCACGCAACAAGAAAATGACGGGTCACAGCGATAAAACTGCAACTCATTGATTTAGCGTTGCAATTTAAGGGATGCTAAAGCACCCCCAAGAACTGCCATCGATCTACGGTTCCACAAAAGCATGGAATCATGTCGGGGCGATGACGGAATCAGGGTGAATCACAGGGGCCTGGATCCATTCGGCCCTGAATTTCGGCAAGGATGCCTGCAGGGGCGGCAGTTTCGGAACGCGAAAGGGGCGCAGCTTTCGCTGCGCCCCTTGAAAAGTTGGTCCTGATACGAAGATCAGCGCTTCGAGAACTGGAAGCTGCGGCGAGCCTTGGCCTTGCCGTACTTCTTACGCTCGACGACGCGGCTGTCGCGGGTCAGGAAGCCTGCGGCCTTCAGCGCGGCACGCAGGTGCGGCTGGTGCAGCTGCAGTGCCTGGCTGATGCCGTGCTTGACGGCGCCTGCCTGGCCCGACAGGCCGCCGCCCTTGACGGTGGCATGCACGTCGTACTGACCGACCACGCCCGCAACCTCGAACGGCTGCTTCAGGATCATCTGCAGAACGGGACGCGCGAAATACGCGTTGATCTCTTTGCCGTTCACCAGGACCTTGCCCGAGCCCGGCTTGACCCAGACGCGTGCGACGGCGTCCTTGCGCTTGCCGGTGGCATAGCTGCGGCCTTGGCTGTCGATCTGCGGCTCGCGGTTGATCGCGGCGTCGACGGCTGCGGCGGGGGTGCCCGACACGGCGGACTTCAGGTCGTCCAGAGTTTTGATGTCGTCGGCCATGATCATGCGCTCCGGGTGTTTTTCTTGTTCAGGACTTTGACATCCAGAACTTCGGGCTGCTGGGCCTCGTGCGGGTGTTCGGCGCTGGCATAGACGCGCAGGTTCGTCATCTGCTGCTTGCCCAGCTTGTTGCGGCTGATCATGCGCTCGACGGCCTTGACGACCACGCGCTCGGGGTGCGCGCTTTCCAGGATCTGGCGCGCGGTGCGGTGCTTGATGCCGCCCGGGTGGCCGGTGTGCCAGTAGTACTTCTTGTCTTCACGCTTGTTGCCGGTCATCTGCACCTTGTCGGCGTTGATGATGATGACATTGTCGCCCATGTCCATGTGCGGCGTGAAGGTGGGCTTGTGCTTGCCGCGCAGGCGGCTGGCGACGATCGTGGCGAGGCGGCCCAGAACGACGCCCTCGGCGTCGATCAGGATCCACTTCTTCTCGATCTCCGCCGGTTTCGCGGTATAGGTTTTCATCTGTCGTCCCTTCAGGGTCGTAATCGTAAGAGATGGCGGTATATCGAAGATTGCCCGCCATCCGTCAAGTGCAGCGACGCCCGATTAAGGACGCCAAATCAATGGCTTGAAACTTAGGTATCTGAATACCCCATCACACGGCACGGAAATCGCTGGATTTCGGCGGAATCGAATAGGTCATCGAACAGCGTGCGACCGGATCCGCCACCCCTTCGGAAAAGATCAGTGCCTCGGCCACCGCCAGCACGCGGCCCAGCTTCAGCATCCGGCATTCCGCCAGCAGATCGACCCCTGCCGCGGGCTTGCGCATGAAGTCAATCGACGCGTTCGTCGTGACGGCCAGCCCGACCGGGCCGATCCGCGCCAGGATCGCGCAATAGATCGCCAGGTCCGCCAGCGCGAACATCGACGGACCGCTGACCGTCCCGCCCGGCCTCAGATGATCGTCCCCCGTGATCAGGCGCGCGGTCAGCCCCGTCGCCGTCACCGACTCCACCCGATAGCTGCCGGCCACCTGCGGAAAGTCCCGCGCCAGGAACGCGTTCAGCGCATCCTTGTCCATCACGATCGTCATGCTTTTCCCCCGATGCGTCCCGGCCTAGGCTTTCGCCAAATTTGGGAGGATGCAAGATGGACGACCTGCTGACGCGACACGACCTTGGGCCCGTGACCCGCCTGACGCTGTCGCGGCCCGCGACCTACAACGCCCTGTCGCTGGAGATGATCGAGGCGCTGATCGCGGCCCTTGCCCGGATCGACGACGATACGCGGGTCGTGATCCTTGCGGCCGAGGGCAAAGCCTTCTGTGCCGGCCACGACCTGCGGCAGATGCAGGGGATGGCTTCGGACCAACTGGCGCATCTGTTCGACCGCTGCGCCCATCTGATGCAGATGATCCCCGCCCTGGCCCAGCCGGTCATCGCCCAGGTTCAGGGGGTTGCCACCGCGGCGGGCTGCCAGCTGGTCGCGTCCTGCGACATGGCGGTGGCGGCAGACGGGGCGCGCTTCGGGGTCAACGGGGTCTCGATCGGTCTGTTCTGCGCCACGCCGATGGTGGCCCTGACCCGCGCCATCCCGCCCAAGGCCGCGTTCGAGATGCTGACCACCGGCGACTTCATCACCGCCCCCCGCGCGGCGGAGTTGGGCCTGGTCAACCGCGTCGTCCCCGCCGCGGATCTGGAGGCAGAGACGATGCGACTGGCCGACAGCATCGCGGCCAAGCCGCCCCAGGTGATCCGCATGGGCAAACGGGCCTTCCACGACCAGCTGGGACAGGGAGCCGCCGCCGCCTATGCGGCCACGGCGCAGGTCATGTGCACGAATATGGCCCTTCCCGAAACGGTCGAGGGGATCGGCGCCTTTCTGGAAAAGCGCCCGCCGAACTGGGCCTGACCGTCAGGCCCCTGCGGCCAGTGCCTGGACCAGCGCCACGAAATGCTCTCCGCGCTTTTCGAAGTTCGGATACTGGTCAAAGCTGGCGGCGGCGGGAGCAAGCAGGACGGTGTCGCCCGGCTCGGCCTCGGCCGCGGCACGGGCGACGGCCTGCTCCATCGTGTCGGCGATCTCGTACGGGGTCTGGCCGATCTCCAGCGCAAAGTCGCGCGCGGAATGGCCGATCAGATAGGCCTTGGCGACCGCGCCCAAATGCGGCTGCAGGGCCGCGATGCCGCCCTCCTTGCCCAGGCCTCCGGCGATCCAGCGGATTCGCGGAAAGGCCTGCAGCGCCTTGGCGGCGGCATCGACGTTGGTGGCCTTGCTGTCATTGACATACCGGACGCCGTCGATCTGGGCGACCGTCTGGCTGCGATGGGGCAGGCCCGCAAAGCTGTGGAACGCGGCCTCGATCTCGCGCGGCGCCAGGCCCACCGCGCGGCAGGCGGCATAGGCTGCGCAGGCGTTCTGGTGGTTGTGCGCACCGGGCAGGCCCTGCATCGCGCGCAGGTCAATCGATGCCGCCTGCCGCCCCTTGCGATATTCGGACAGGAAACCCTTGCGCGCAAAGACCGACCACGCCGCCCGGTCCAGCTTCTGTCCCGACGACACCCGGATCACCCGGTCGTCGGTGGGACCCATCGACAGCTGGTTGGCCAGATACGACCCCTCGGGGTCGTCGATGCCGATCACGGCCCGGTCCGGACCGCCCTCGGAGAACAGCCGCCGTTTTGCCGCGAAATAGCCGCCCAGGCCGGCATGGCGGTCCAGGTGGTCGGGCGACAGGTTGGTCATGACCGCCACGTCGGGCGTCAGCGCCCGCGCCAGTTCGGTCTGATAGCTGGACAGCTCCAGCACCACGACCTCGGCCTCGACCGCTGGCTCCAGCGACAGCACGCCCGTGCCGATATTGCCGCCCATCTGCGTGGGGCGGCCGCATTCCTCCAGCACGTGATGGATCAGCGCGGTGGTCGTCGACTTGCCGTTCGACCCGGTGACCGCGATCACCCGTGGCGCGCGATCGAACTGGTCCCAGTCGCGGGTCGCATAGCTGCGGAAGAACAGGCCGATGTCGTTATCGACCGGAATGCCAAGCTGCCATGCCATCGCGATGGCCGGGTGCGGACGGGGATACAGATGCGGGATGCCGGGGCTGACGATCAGCATCGCGATGCCCTGCCAGTTCGCCTCGCGCGTCAGGTCCAAGATGCTCAGGCCATCGGCCTGGGCCGCGTCGCGCGTGTCGACGCCGTCATCCCAGGCCACGACCCGCGCCCCGCCCGCGGCCAGAGCCGCGGCGGTCGCCTTGCCGGACCGGCCAAGCCCCAGCACCGCGACGGTCAGTTCTTCGACGCCCTGAACGGGGATCATGGATTGGCTCCTTGCGAAAACGGGACGGTATCAGCGCAGCTTCAGCGTCGCCAAGCCGATCAGCGCCAGAATCAGCGCGATGATCCAGAAGCGGATGACGATCTGCGCCTCTCCCCACCCCTTCTTCTCGAAATGGTGGTGGATGGGGGCCATCAGGAAGACCCGCTTGCCGGTCCGCTTGAAATACAGCACCTGGATGATGACCGACAGGGCCTCGACCACGAACAGGCCACCGACGATGGCCAGCACGATCTCATGCTTGGTGACGACGGCGATGGCGCCCAGCGCGCCGCCCAGGGCCAGCGATCCGGTATCGCCCATGAACACCGCAGCCGGCGGAGCGTTGTACCACAGAAAGCCCAGTCCCCCGCCGATCAAGGCGGCGACAAAGATCAGGATCTCTCCGCTGCCGGGAACGTGGTGGACGCCCAGATATTCGGTGAAGTCGACGCGCCCCACCGTATAGGCGATGATGCCCAAGGTGCCTGCGGCGATCATCACGGGCATGATCGCCAGCCCGTCCAGACCGTCGGTCAGATTGACCGCATTGGCCGCGCCCACGATCACGATAATCGCAAAGGGCACGAAGAACCAGCCCAGGTTGACCAGGACATCCTTGAAGATCGGCAATGCCAGCTGGTTGGTCAGCCCCGCGGGATGCAGCAGCGACGCCGCGATCCCGGCGCAGGCCGCGATGCCCAGACCCAGCAGCATCCGCATGCGCGAACTGACGCCCTTGGTGTTGTGCTTGGTCACCTTGGCATAGTCGTCGGCAAATCCGATCATCGCAAAGCCCGCGGTCACCAGCAGCACGATCCAGACATAGCCGTTGTCCAGCCTCGCCCACAGAAGGGTCGAGAACAGCAGCGCCGACAGGATCAGCAACCCGCCCATCGTCGGCGTGCCCGCCTTGGCCAGGTGGCTTTGCGGGCCGTCGTCGCGGATCGGCTGGCCCTTCTTCTGGACGCGGCGCAGATAGTTGATCAGCGGCCGTCCGAAGATGAAGCCGAAGAACAGCGCGGTGAAGAACGCGGCACCCGCCCGGAAGGTGATGTATCGGAACAGGTTGAAGAAATCCCCGCCCTCGGACAGGTTGCTGAGCCAGTAGAGCATGGCATTATCCTTTGTCTTGGGCGGCACCGGCGCGCAGCGCCTGGACCACCATCGAGATCCGTGAGGATTTCGAGCCTTTCACCAGCACGATGTCGCCGGCGGAAATCAGTTTGTCGGGTTGGGCGGCCAGTTCGGCCGCCGTTTGCGTCCATTGCCCGCGCTTATCCGCAGGCAGGGCCTCGTGCAGGTGCCGCATCAGGGGGCCGGCACAATGGACCAGGTCGATTGCGGCCATGGAGGGATCGTCGGCCACGGCGCGATGCATCGCGACCTCTTCCGTGCCCAGCTCCAGCATGTCGCCCAGAATCGCCACCCGGCGGCCGCCCTGCAGGCCCGCCAGCGTGGCAAGCCCCGCGGACAGCGATGCCGGATTGGCGTTGAAGGCGTCGTCGATTAGGCGGATGCCGCCCAGCGTCTCGACCGCGCCGCGCCCCTGCGGGGGGTGCCAGTCGGACAGATGTGCCGCCGCCTGCGCAAGGTCGGCCCCCGCCGCCGCCAGCGCGGCCAGCACGCCGACGGCGTTCATCGCGAAATGCCGCCCCGTGGTGGGCAGGGTGAAGGCCAGCGTGTCGCCCATGATGCGGGCATGGCAGGACAGCGCCCCGTCCTGCGGCACGATGCGCAGCGGACGCGCCACGCCATGTTCGCCAAAACCCACGACCACCGCGCCGGCCCGGTCCGCGCAATCGCGCAGGATCTGGGTCACGGGCAGATCCTCGGGCAGGATCGCGTGACCCACGGGTTGCAGCCCCTCGAAGATCGCACCCTTTTCGCGGGCGATGCCTTCGATGGCGCCGAAGGCCTCCAGATGGGCGGCGGCGACGGTGGTGATCAGCGCCACATGCGGCCGCGCCATGCGCGACAGGGGCGCGATCTCTCCGGGATGGTTCATGCCGATCTCGATGATGGCGAAATCGGTGTTCGCGGGCATGCGCGCCAGGGTCAGCGGCACGCCCCAATGGTTGTTGTAGCTGGCCTCGGCCGCGTGGATCACGCCCTGCCCCGCCAGCGCGGTACGCGCCATCTCCTTGGTCGAGGTCTTGCCGACCGACCCGGTGATGGCGATGACCCGGCCCGTCATGCGGGCGCGGCCCGCCCGGCCCAGATCCTCCAAGCCGCGCAGCACGTCGGGCACCACCAGCAGCGGCGCGTCAGACGCCACGCCGTCCGGGATGCGGCTGACCAGCGCGGCGGCCGCCCCCCTGGCCAGGGCCTGCGCCACGAAATCATGCCCGTCGCGGTCGGCCTGCAGCGC
This sequence comes from Paracoccus sp. S4493, assembly GCF_000967735.1. Classification (NCBI taxonomy): domain Bacteria; kingdom Pseudomonadati; phylum Pseudomonadota; class Alphaproteobacteria; order Rhodobacterales; family Paracoccaceae; genus Paracoccus; species Paracoccus sp. S4493. Next base: position 56,164 of record NZ_JXYF01000067.1, on the reverse strand, counting down.
GACGAACAGATCGCCGGGGGCGATGGTGCGCGTGTCGATGGACACACCCGTCGCGGCCCATGCGGCCGTCACCCGCCCGCCGGTGGCGGCGGCGGCGTCATCGGATGTCCAGAGTGTCATATCCGTCCGTCCAGTGCCGCGACCGCGACCGAGGCCTGTTCGGCATCGTCGAAGGGATAGACGTCCTGCCCCACGATCTGGCCGGTCTCATGGCCCTTGCCGCAGATCAGCAGCGCGTCGCCCGGCTGCAGCGCATCGACGCCGCGCAGGATCGCCTCGGCCCGGTCGGCGATCTCGGTCGCGTCGGGGCCCGCGCTGGCCATGACGGCGGCGCGGATCAGGGCCGGGTCCTCGGTCCGGGGGTTGTCGTCGGTGACGATCACCACGTCGGCATGATCGCGCGCGGCCTCGCCCATCAGCGGGCGCTTGCCCCGGTCGCGGTCACCGCCCGCGCCGATGATGCAGACGATGCGCCCCATCACATGCGGGCGCAGCGATTGCAGCGCAGCGACCACCGCGCCCGGCTTGTGGGCGTAGTCGACAAAGACCGCCGCACCGTTCTCGCGCTGCGCGACCAGCTGCATCCGGCCCCGCACGGTGGTCAGCTGCGGCAGCACGCGCAGGATGTCGTCGGCGCTGTCGCCCGAGGCCAGGCACAGGCCCATCGCCGCCAGCACGTTTTCCGCCTGGAACCCGCCGATCAGCGGCAGCCGCACCAGATGCGCCCGCCCCATCACCGAGAACCGCAGATCCTGCCCCGTCGCGTCATAGCGCTGGCCCAGGATGCGCAGCATCGCGGCCTCTCCGGTGCCGACGGTGGTCAGGGCCAGGCCGCGATCGGTCGCGATGTCGGCCATCTGGCGGCCGCGCTGGCTGTCGATGTTGATGACGGCAGCGGCGCCGTCCTCCAGCACGCGGTTGAACAAAAGGGCCTTGGCCGCGAAATATTCGTCAAAGCCCGCGTGGTAATCCAGGTGATCCTGGCTGAAATTGGTGAAGGCCCCGGCCTCGACCCGCACCCCGTCCAGGCGGCGCTGATCCAGTCCGTGGCTGGAGGCCTCCATCGCGGCATGGGTGACGCCCGCGGCGACCGCCTCGGCCAGGACGCGGTGCAGGGTCAGCGGATCGGGGGTGGTATGGGCAAGCTTTGCCTGGTGATCGCCCTCGACCCCCATAGTGCCCAGGCTGATCGCCTTGTGGCCCAGCGCCTGCCAGATCTGGCGGGTGAAGCTGGCCACGCTGGTCTTGCCGCTGGTGCCGGTGACGGCCACGACATGGGCGGGCTGATCGGCGAACCACAGCGACGCCGCGCCGGCCAGGGCTGCGCGCGGATCCTCGGCCACGATCAACGCCCCGTCCCAGCCTGACAGAACGTCGGCGGCGATCTCGGCGCCCTGGCGGTCGGTCAGGACGGCGGCGGCCTGCATGCGCAGCGCGTACTGGATGAATTCGCCGCCATGGACGGCCGATCCCGGCAGGGCCGCGAACAGGTGCCCGGGCTTGACCGTGCGGCTGTCGATGGACAGCCCCGTGATCCGCGGGTCACGCCCACCGGGGGCGCGCAGCCCCAGCTGCGACAGCGTCACGTCGTCCTTGTCCACAGTCCCACCCGTCATTGATTTGCGACGAGCCTTACCGCAGCCTCCTCGTCGGGTTCAACACGCGGTTCGAAGCGCGCGGTGATCGTCGGCAGGATTTCGTCGGTGATCGGCTCCAGCCCCAGCAGCGGGCCGATGCGGCGGACCATTTCCGCGGCGACGGGCGCGACGGTATGACCTGCGGTACGCACCGCAGTCCCGTTGATGGTCGTTGACGGCTCGTCCAGCATGGTGATCAGGACGTATTTCGGATCACTGGCCGGAAAAACCGACGCAAAGGTCGCGATGATCTTGTTCTCGTAGTACCCGCCTGCGGCCCTGGGCTTGTCCGCCGAACCGGTCTTGCCGGCGACCTCGTATCCCGGCACCTCGGCCTGGCGGGCGGTGCCGCGGGTGACGACCTGGCGCAACATGTCGACAGCCATCGCGGCGGCACGGGGCGACAGCACCTGTTCACCCTCGGGGCGTTGTCGTCCATGCACCAGCGTGGGTGTCACGCGCTTGCCGCCATTCGCGATCGTCGCATAGGCGGCCGCCAGGTGCAGCGGGCTGGCCGCCAGCCCATGGCCGAAACTGACCGTGGCCGCGGTGACGGCGGGCCAGCGCGTGGGCACCAGCGGCTGACCGGTGGGGGCTTCGACCATCTCGATGGAGGTCGGCACGAACAGGCCAAGCTTTTCCAGGAAATCCTTCTGCCGCTCGGGCCCGATCAGCTGCGCGATGCGCACCGTTCCCACGTTCGAGGACTTCACGATGACGTCCGTCACGCTCAGTTCCTTGCCATAATTGTGGAAATCGTTGATCAGGAACCGGCCGATCCGCATGGGTGCTGCAGCATTGATGCCCGACGCGGGGTTGACCAGCCCCAGGTCCAGCGCCTGCGCGACCGGGAAGATCTTGAAGGTCGAACCCAGCTCGTACTGGCCCTGGACGGCGCGGTTGAACAGCGGACTGTCCGACGGCTCTCCGGTCAGCAGCGGGCGTGGGCGGTCATTGGGGTCGAAATCGGGCAGGCTGGCCATGGCCAGGATCTCTCCGGTCTCGACCTCCATCAGGATGCCAGTCGCGCCCTTTGCGTTCATGACGTTCATGCCCGAGGCCAGCACGTCCTCCATCGCCTGCTGCAGCGTCAGATCGATGGACAGGGCCAGCGGCGCCCCCTCGTTGCCGGGATCGCGCAGCCAGGCGTCGAACGCCTTCTCGACGCCTGCGACGCCGATGACCTCGGCGCTGTTCACGCCTTCGCTGCCGAAGCCGGACCCGCCCAGGATGTGGCTGGCCAGGTCGGCATTCGGATAGATGCGCATCTCTCGCGGGCCGAACAGCAGGCCGGGCTCGCCCAGGTCGTGGACGGCCTGCATCTGCTCGGGGCTGATCTTGCGCTTGATCCACATGAACTTGCGGTTGCCGGTGAAGTCGCGGGTCAGGCGCTGCACGTCCAGGTCGGGAAAGATCTCGGCCAGGCCCTGCGCGGTGCCGATGGGATCGACCATCTGGTGGGGATGGGCATAGACCGAATGGGTCAGCAGGTTCGTGGCCAGCACCCTGCCCCGCCGGTCGGTGATGTCCGCCCGCTGAGAGATGATCTGCGACGACAGCACCTGCGCGCGCGGTTCTGCCGCCGCGCTGGAGGCGAGCGTCCCCATGCGCACCGCGACCGTGCCGAAGGCCAGCATGAAACAGCCCGCCATGACGATCAGCCGACCTTCGGCGCGCCTGCGGGCGCGGTCCTGGATCTGTTCGTGGCGGCGGCGGCGGTTCTCGGCCTCGATGTCGTCGGGGTTCTCGCCGCGCTCGCGCGCTCTCAGGATGCGGGCCAGGGGGCGCAGGGGGGTGCGGATCATGGCTGAGGCTCCTCGGCAGGATCGGTTTCGGGCAGAAGGTCGGTGACCATGTCGGCCGACGGCGGGGGCGGCTTGGGATAGTCGATGTGGTCCAGGTCCAGGAACTGCCCCGATTCGACCGGACCCAGTTCCAGCCGGTCGAAGTTCAGGTCGACCAGCTGGCGCAGGCGGTCGGGGCGGTTCAGGAAGGCCCATTCGGCACGCAGCACGCCCAGCTCCTCGCGCAGGCCCGCGATCTGGCGCTGGACCTGGGACATCTCTCCGATGGCGGCCTGGGTGGCATAGTTCTCGCGATAGGCCCAGAAGGCCAGTCCCATCAGCATCAGCACGCAGGCCAGACAGGTCAACGACCGCATCACGCAGCTCCCGGAAGATGCGGCATGGCCAGCGACCGGGCATCGACCTCGCCCGCTGCGGCGTCGGTCCGCACGGCCACGCGCAGCAAGGCTGAACGCGCGCGCGGGTTCACGTCCAGCTCCTCGGGGTCGGGACCGATCGCACGGCGGAAGGGCAGGCGGAAGGCGGGCTCCACGACCTGCGTGACCGGCGCATACCGGTTGCCGCCGCCGCCCGCATCGGACCGCGCCTGCATGAAGCGCTTGACGATCCGGTCCTCCAGCGAATGAAAGCTGACGACGGCCAGCTGGCCGCCCGGCTTCAACGCGCGTTCGGCGGCCGACAGGCCCGCGACCAGCTGACCGAACTCGTCGTTCACCCAGATGCGGATCGCCTGAAAGCTGCGCGTCGCGGGATGGCTCTGCCCCGGCTTGGCGCGCGGCAGGCAGCCGGTTACCACCTGGGTCAGCTGCGTGGTCCGGGTCAGCGGGCGCGCGGCCACGATGGCGCGCGCGATGCGGCGCGCGGCGCGCTCCTCTCCGTAATGATACAGCACGTCGGCGATGTCCGATTCCTCGGCGCTGTTCAGAAGGTCCGCGGCGGACGGCACGTCGCCGCCCATCCGCATGTCCAGCGGCCCGTCCCGCATGAACGAGAACCCGCGATCCGCCTGGTCCAGCTGCATCGAGCTGACGCCAAGGTCCAGCACCACCCCGTCCAGCGGCTGACCGGCCAGGACGTCCATGTCCGAAAACGTGCCTTCGACCAGGCGCAGGCGGTCGCCGTACTGGCCGCGCCATGCCTCGGCCATGCGAAACACCGACGGATCGCGGTCGACGCCGATGACCAGGTCGGCCCCCGCATCCAGCAGGCCACGGGCATAGCCGCCCGCGCCGAACGTGCCGTCCAGCCAGACGCCCCCGATGGGTGCGGTCGCGCGCAGCAGCGGCGCCAGCAGGACCGGAATATGCGGATCCGCCATGCCCTAGCCCTCGGAGGATTGCTGCAGGAAGGCGCGGGGGTCGAACTCGGGGCCCTTGCTGGCCGCGAAATCCTCCAGCGCCTGCACGTCCTTGGGACGCGATTCGGGGTGATAGACCTGGATGTAGTCGCCGCGCGATTCAAAGATCGTCTCGGTCCCGTCGGCAAAGCCCAGCCTGTCGCGCAGCTTTGCGGGCAGGACCAGGCGGCCCTCGCGGTCGATCTCAAGGTCGGTAGACTGTCCGTTCATCAGCAGCTCCAGCCAGCGGCGCTCCTGGCTGCCGCGGGTCAGGCGGTCGATCTGCTCGTCGATCTGCTCGATGGCCTCGATGGTGTACAGCTCCAGCCAGTTCCACCAGTCGGGGCCATAGACCGCCACCAGCTGCGTGCGCCCGGTGTTCGTCCCCGAGAATGACGGGTCGCCGGCATCGAACACGCGGCGCAGCCGGGCCGGGATCGACATCCGACCCTTGCCATCGACCTTGACGGTTTCGGTGCCTCTGAACTTCCGCGCCACCTGGGCCCGCCCTCACTGTCCTGCTCTTTCGGGACGTCCGAAAGAGAAAGGGCGGATCGGGCCGCTGCCACTGCCCGATCCGCCGCCCTCGTTCCCGATTTACCCGGGCCCCTTTGCGGGGTTGGTTGCCGACCCGTCGCACGCCACCTGGGGGAGGTGCTGCTCGCGGACGCGGGCCGGCTATGTTGGAAAACGGTTGCCTGTATGAAGTCTGCTTCGCCTGTCCGGGGTCTTGGCGCCCCTTGAACTGCCCGTTTTCGTGATCCGGTTGTGACATGGGAATTCATGGGAAGCAACGGTATTCTTGGGCCACCAGCCGCATTCCGCCGCAGCTTTTGCCTAAGCCCGAATCAAAAAATGCTGCAGAAGCGGCAGTGATGCGGCAAAGTTTGGTGGCGTGACGCGAAAGCCACACTACATCTAGAAGGCGAGTAACAAACGCATTTTGCCGGTCACTGGGTCCATTTCACCACAGTTCAGAGCCCTGCAAGTCGAAAATCCGGGCAGCGTTGCAAAACTTTTGGAACAGATCACGGACGATCACGAAATCGAGAGGCCATTTGAGCCTCACTTCCCGCAATTTCGCGACCGTCCCGTGCATTCCCAAAGCAGGCCCGGATTTCGCGCAGATCAGGCGATGCCGCCCTGCACCAGACGGTCGGCCAGGCGGGCATAGGCCTCGGACACGGCACCGTCGCCCAAGGCCACGGGTCGTCCCGAATCGCCAGCCAGCCGGACCTCCAGCTCCAGCGGCAGGGCGCCCAGGAACGGCAGGTTCAGCGCCTCCGCCTCGGCCGCCACGCCGCCATGGCCGAACAGATGCGCCTCGTGCCCACATTTGGGACAGATATAGGTCGACATGTTCTCGACCAGGCCCAGGACCGGTGTCTTCAGCTTGCCGAACATGTCGATCGCACGGCGCGCGTCCAGCAGCGCCACGTCCTGCGGCGTGGACACGATGATCGCACCCGTGACGGGGGCCTTCTGGCACAGCGACAGCTGCACGTCGCCGGTGCCGGGCGGCAGGTCGATCAGCAGGACGTCCAGTTCGCCCCAGTTCACCTGCTGCAGCAGCTGCTGCAGCGCGCCCATCAGCATCGGGCCGCGCCAGACCAGTGCCTCGCCCTCCTTCAGCATCAGTCCGATCGACATGACGGTGACGCCATGCGCATGCATCGGATCGATCCGCTGTCCATCCGGGCTGGCAGGCCGGCCCGAGACGCCCATCATCCGCGGCTGCGAGGGGCCATAGATGTCGGCATCCAGCAGGCCGACCTTGCGCCCCGCGCGCGCCAAGGCGACGGCAAGGTTCGAGGTGACGGTGGATTTCCCGACACCGCCCTTGCCGGATCCGACGGCGATGATGTGGCGCACGCCGGGAATCGCCTGCGGACCGGCCTGGGGCGTGGGATGCCCGCCGATCTTCAGGGACGGGGCGGCGCCCTGCCCGGATACGGCCTTGGGCGGCGCGGGCTTGGCGGGGGCGGTCATGACGATCTGGACCTTGGCCACACCGGGGATACGTTCCAGCCGGGCACGGGCCTCGGCCTCGACCGGGGCCACGGCCTGCGCGGTGGCCGCATTCTCGACCTCCAGCACGAATCGCACCGTCTCTTGGTCGATGGTCAGCGCGCGGATCAGGTCGGCCTGACCCAGCGTCCCTCCCTGCGGAAGGGCAATATCCGAGATTGCCGTAAGGATCGTTTCGCGTGTGACGGGCATGTGAGGGACCTGTGTCTTTGTTCGCCGGGCAGCATGAAGCATAGAGACGGGACCCTCAACACCCCCTGCGACAATCCGTACCGCACGGCGCTAACCGCTTTCAAACAGGTGATTTTTGCGTCCGCGGCGTGATCGCTAACAGATGTATCGTGTCAATTTTATGTCGTTAATTCATCGTTAAAGAAGGCAATAGGTCAGCCTTGGCTATGCAATTGCTGCATGGCAGCATTACGAAACCATCCGTTGTGAAACGCCGTCGATGGGGCCATCTTCAACTCAACGAAACGCCGGGCCAATCCGGGAACGGCGCAGACGAGATGAACCGAAAGGATACGACCATGGCTGTTATCGCCCAAGCACACAACGCCACCGCCGACGCCGGCCTGCGTGGCCGCCTGCTGAGCGCGATCCAGCGGATGCAGGAAAACCGCGCCCGCCGCGCCGTTTACCGCCAGACCGTGCGCGAACTGAATGCCCTGACCACCCGCGATCTGGACGATCTGGGCATCAGCCGCTCGATGATCACCCGCCTGGCGCACGAAGCGGCATGGGGTTCGGCCCAGTAATCCTGGGACACCAAGAAATCGCATTCCCGGCCCTCTCCTCCTCCCTGGGTCCGGGACCGGCGGCATCCTCCTCTCCTCCTCCCTGGAGGGTGCCGCCCAAAAGACGCACTGGAACCCGATCCTCCTCCCCGGGTTCACGTGCCAGGCGGCGGCCCCACTCCTCCCTCCCAGGGGTCGCCGCAAAAAGTTTCATAGCCGCCCCATTCGCGGCACGCTGATACGCCCGGTCCTCTCCTCCTCCCTCCCGGACCCGGCGTTCGCGGTACGGCCTCTCCTCCTCCCTGGCCCTACCGCACCCCATACGCGGCCCCTCCTCCTCCCTGGGCCAGCGTTCAGCGGCGACCTCCCTCCTCCTCCCTGGAGGTCGCCGCGCCTTCATAGCCGCCCTGATTGCGGCACACGGATACGACGGGCTCTCCTCCTCCCTGCCCGGTCGTAAGCGGTGATGGCCTCTCCTCCTCCCTGGCCGGAACCGCGACCCATACGCGGCCCCTCCTCCTCCCTGGGCCAGCGTTCAGCGGCGACCTCCCTCCTCCTCCCTGGAGGTCGCCGCGCCCTTCCTCCGGAACCCATCGCCCCCATGACGCATTGCCCCCGACACGCAGTCGGAGGCCGCATGATTCTGCGCAAGGGCACCAAGGTGGAATGGGACTGGTCGGGCCACAAGGCGACCGGAAAGATCACGGACATCTTCACCGATGACGTCGAACGGACAATCAAGGGCAGTAAGATCAGCCGAAACGCATCCAAGGACGATCCCGCCTACCTGATCGAACAGGAAGACGGGGACCAGGTGCTGAAGGGCCGGTCAGAACTGCGCCGCGCCGATTGACGTCTTTTCCCCGCCGTGCGCCCACGCTAAGGCTGGCGGATGCTCAGCTATCAACATGCCTATCATGCCGGGAACCTGGCCGACCTGCACAAGCACGCGTTGCTGGCCGTCGCGCTGGACTACCTGACCCGCAAGGACAAGCCGCTTTCCTATCTGGAAACCCATGCGGGACGGGGCCTTTATGACCTGACCGGCGCCGAGGCGCAGAAGACGCAGGAGGCCGCGCAGGGCATCGCGCGCGCCACGGTCGAACACTGGCTGCCGCAGGATCACCCGCTGATGCAGGCGCTGCGGGCCGTGCGCGACCTACGGGGCGCGCAGGCCTATCCCGGTTCACCGCTGATCGCGGGGCATTTCCTGCGCCACGAGGACAAGGCCCATCTGGCCGAACTGCACCCCGCCGAATTTCAGGCCCTGCGCCGCGTGGCGGGCTTTGCCACCCTGCACCAGCAGGACGGCTTCGCGATGGCACAGGCGGTCTGTCCGCCCGATCCGCGCCGCGGCCTGTTGCTGATCGACCCCAGCTATGAGGTCAAGGCAGACTATGCCGCGATCCCCCGCCAGATCGGCCTGATCGCGCGCAAGTGGAACGTGGGCGTCATCGCGCTGTGGTATCCGATCCTGACCGATCACCGCCACATGGGCATGACCGCGCAGCTGGTCAGCGATCTCCCCGATGCCCTGCTGTCCGAGGTGTCGTTTCCCCCTGCCCGTCCCGGCCATTCGATGATCGGATCGGGCATGTTCGTGCTCAACGCCCCCTGGGGCCTGGCCGAGCACGCCCGCCAGATCGAGGCGATGTTCCGCGAGCGCGCCTGACGGGGATTCCCCCGCCGATTGCGCTGTGCCATGATCGGCCCGGCCACAAGGATTCCCTGCCATGCCTCAACGTCTGTCCATCGGCGCCACCGTGTTCTTGGTCCTGACCGTCCTGGTCGGTCTGTATTTCGCCTATGCCGCGGTGCAGGGCCCGTCGGGCATCCTGCGCCGAATCCAGATCCAGGCCGAGACCGAGGATCTGCGCGAGGCCCGCGACCTGCTGCAGGCCGACGTGACCCGCATGCAGAACCTGACCCGCCGCCTGTCGGACGATTATCTGGACCTGGACCTCTTGGACGAACGCGCCCGCGAGGTGCTGGGCCTGCTGCGCGCGGACGAGATCCTGCTGCGGTAGGGCCGGGATTGCACGGCTGTCGGTGATACGCTACGGATAGTTTAACGCTGAACTATCCGCCACGCTTCCAGGAGGACACGCCGCATGGCCAGAAAACCAAGCCCCCAGCAGGAGGCTCCTTCGAACACGTCGAAGGAAGAGTTGCTGAAATACTATCGCGACATGCTGCTGATCCGCCGATTCGAGGAGAAGGCCGGCCAGCTGTACGGCATGGGCCTGATCGGCGGGTTCTGTCACCTCTATATCGGCCAGGAGGCCGTCGTGGTGGGTCTGGAGGCCTGTGCCAAGGACGGCGACAAGCGCATCACCAGCTATCGTGACCACGGTCACATGCTGGCCTGCGGGATGGAGGCGCGCGGCGTCATGGCCGAGCTGACCGGGCGTCAGGACGGCTATTCCAAGGGCAAGGGCGGCAGCATGCACATGTTCAGCCGCGAAAAGCATTTCTATGGCGGGCACGGCATCGTCGCCGCGCAGGTGCCCCTTGGCGCGGGCCTAGCCTTCGCGGACAAGTATCTGGGCAACGACAACGTCACCTTCACCTATTTCGGCGATGGCGCGGCGAACCAGGGCCAGGTCTACGAGACCTACAACATGGCCGAGCTGTGGGACCTGCCGGTCGTCTTCGTGATCGAGAACAACCAGTATGCCATGGGCATGTCGGTCAAGCGGTCGACGAAATCGACCACCTTCTTCGGTCGCGGAGAGGCCTTCGGCATCCCCGGCGAACAGGTCGACGGCATGGACGTGCTGGCGGTCAAGGCGGCGGGCGAAAAGGCCGTGGCGCATTGCCGCGCCGGCAAGGGCCCCTACATCCTGGAGGTCATGACCTATCGCTATCGCGGGCATTCGATGTCGGACCCGGCCAAGTACCGGACCCGCGAGGAGGTCCAGAAGATGCGCGACGAGCGTGACCCGATCGAGAACATCCGTGAGATGCTGCTGACCGGCAAGCATGCCACCGAGGAGGACCTCAAGGCGCTGGACAAGGAAATCAAGGACATCGTCAACGATTCCGCCGAGTTCGCCAAGGACAGCCCCGAGCCCGACCTGGCCGAGCTGTGGACCGACATCTATGCCGACGAACTGCCCCAGGGCAGCGCCGAAGAGAACGCCTGAGGGGGACCGTCACATGGCAATTGAAATCCTGATGCCCGCCCTGTCCCCCACGATGGAGGAAGGCACGCTGGCGAAATGGCTGAAGAAAGAGGGCGACGCGGTGAAATCCGGCGACGTGATCGCCGAGATCGAGACCGACAAGGCCACGATGGAGTTCGAGGCCGTCGACGAGGGGATCATGGGCAAGCTGCTGGTGGCCGAGGGCACCCAAGGCGTCGCCGTGAACACCCCCATCGCGGTGCTGGTCGAGGAGGGAGAGGACGCCGACGCGGCCCCTGCCCCCAAGGCCGAGGCCAAGCCGGCCGAAGCCCCCAACAAGGATGACGGCGCCCAGCCCGGCGAATCCGCCATCGAGGAGGTCGTGACCCCGCAGCCCAAGCCGCGCAGCCCCGACTGGCCCGAGGGCACCAAGATGAAGACCATGACCGTGCGGGAAGCCCTGCGCGAGGCCATGGCCGAAGAGATGGACCGCGACGAGACCGTCTTCCTGATGGGCGAGGAAGTGGGCGAATACCAGGGCGCCTACAAGATCAGCCAAGGCCTGCTGGAGCGGTTCGGCCCCCGCCGCGTCGTGGACACGCCCATCTCCGAGATCGGCTTTGCCGGCATCGGCACCGGGGCGGCCCTGGCCGGCCTGCGCCCGATCGTCGAGTTCATGACCTTCAACTTCGCCATGCAGGCGATCGACCACATCATCAACTCGGCCGCAAAGACGCTGTACATGTCGGGGGGCCAGATGGGCTGTCCGATTGTGTTCCGCGGCCCGAACGGCGCCGCCGCCCGCGTGGGCGCGCAGCACAGCCAGGATTACGCCGCATGGTACGCGGCCATTCCGGGCCTCAAGGTCGTGATGCCCTATTCGGCCGCCGACGCGAAGGGCCTGATGAAGCAGGCGATCCGCGACAACAACCCGGTCATCTTCCTGGAGAACGAGATCCTGTATGGCCGCAGCTTCGAGGTGCCGGACCTTGAGGACTTCACCATTCCCTTCGGCAAGGCCAACACGGTCCGGTCGGGCGACGACGTGACGCTGGTCAGCTTCGGCATCGGTGTGGCGCATGCGCTGGAGGCCGCGGCCAAGCTGGCCGAGGAGGGCATCGAGGCCGACGTGATCGACCTGCGCACCCTGCGGCCGCTGGACTATGACGCGATCCTGGAATCGGTCAAGCGGACCAACCGCTGCGTGACCGTCGAGGAGGGCTTCCCGGTGGGCGCCATCGGCAACCACATCTCGGCCTATCTGATGGAGAACGCGTTCGACTATCTGGACGCGCCCGTCATCAACTGCACCGGCAAGGACGTGCCGATGCCCTATGCCGCCAATCTGGAAAAGCACGCGCTGATCACGCCCGCCGAGATCGTCGAAGCCGTGAAAAAAGTCACCTACAAGTAAGGGAGCTGCGCGATGCCCACGGAAATCCTGATGCCCGCCCTCTCCCCGACGATGGAGGAGGGCACGCTGGCCAAGTGGCTGGTCAAGGAAGGCGACGAGGTCAAGTCCGGCGACGTCATCGCCGAGATCGAGACCGACAAGGCCACGATGGAGTTCGAGGCCGTCGACGAAGGCCGCATCGGCAAGATCCTGATCGCCGAGGGCACCTCGGCGGTCAAGGTCAACACCGCCATCGCGGTCCTGCTGGAGGACGGCGAGGAGGCGGGCGACATCAGCGCGCCCAAGGCCAAGGAAGAGCCCAAGCCCAACGCGGATGCCGAGCCCGAACCGGCCGAAAAGGGCTATGGCGGCCCGATCGGCGCACCGGTCGCCGGCGATGCCAAGGCCGACGCACCCAAGGGCGACCGGGTCTTCGCCTCGCCCCTCGCGCGGCGCATCGCCAAGGACAAGGGTCTGGACCTGTCGCAGATCCAGGGCAGCGGCCCCCGTGGCCGCATCGTCAAGGCCGACGTCGAGAACGCCAAGGCAGGTGAGGCCAAGCCCGCAGCGGCGGCTGCGGCCCAGCCCGAGGCGAAGGCGGCCCCCGCGGCAGCCGCAGCCCCGGCCCAGGCCCCCAAGGGCCTGTCGACCGACGCTGTGCTGAAGATGTATGCCGACCGCGAGACCGAGGAGGTTGCGCTGGACGGCATGCGCCGCACCATCGCCGCCCGCCTGTCCGAGGCCAAGCAGACCATCCCGCATTTCTACCTGCGCCGGTCGGCCAAGCTGGATGCGCTGATGGAGTTCCGGGCCACGCTGAACAAGCAGCTGGAGGGCCGGGGCGTCAAGCTGTCGGTCAACGACTTCATCATCAAGGCCAGCGCGCTGGCGCTGCAGCAGGTGCCTGACGCGAACGCAGTCTGGGCGGGGGATCGCATCCTCAAGCTGAAACCGTCGGACGTCGCCGTGGCCGTGGCCATCGAGGGCGGGCTGTTCACGCCCGTGCTGAAGGACGCGCATCAGAAGACCCTGTCGGCGCTGTCCGCGCAGATGAAGGATCTGGCCGGTCGCGCGAAATCGAAGAAGCTGGCCCCGCACGAATATCAGGGCGGCAGCTTTGCGATCAGCAACCTGGGCATGTTCGGGATCGAGAACTTCGACGCGGTCATCAACCCGCCGCATGGCGCGATCCTGGCCGTGGGCGCGGGCATCCCCACCCCGGTCGTCGAAAAGGGCGAGGTCGTGGTGCGCAACGTCATGTCGATGACGCTGTCGGTGGACCACCGGGTGATCGACGGCGCCATGGGCGCGCAGCTGCTGGAGGCGATCGTCGCCCATCTGGAAAACCCGATGGGCATGCTGGCCTGATCCAGCCACCGGACGGAACGAACGGCGGGCCATCGGCCCGCCGTCTTTCGTTGTCAGAACGTGACGGTGACGCCCGGAAGGCGCAATTCGTTGATCAGGTCGCGCAACTCCTGCCGCGCGGCGATCTGGGACATGCTCATGGCCTCGGTGCCGACATCCTTCAGGTCCAGCAGGGTCAGCCCGTTCGGAAACAGCTCGCGAAAGATCACGCGTTCCGAAAATCCGGGCGCCACCCGAAACCCGATCCGCTTGGACAGGTCGGCCAGCGCGCCGCCGACCTTGCGCTTGTTGTGCATCTGCTGGCTGCCCAGTCGGTTTCTCAGCACCAGCCAGTCGATGGGCCCTGCCCCGGCCTGCGCGCGCAGCTGGCGTGCGCCCCATACCATCTCGGCATAGATCGAGGGACCAAGCACGTCACCGTCGGGCGACAGGCGCGCCAGCAGGTCGAAATCGACGAAACTGTCGTTCAGGGGCGTGATCAGCGTGTCGGCGACCGTATGCGCCATCTGGCTCAGCTTGGTGTGCGACCCGGGGCAATCCAGCAGGATGAAGTCGCACGTCTCCTCCAGTTGCCGCAGGGCGGGCGTCAGGGGATCGGCGCCCTCGCCCAGCGGCGCCAGCACGGGCATGGGCAGGTCCAGCCCCTTGCGCACCAGGAAGGCGGCGCGATTCTCCAGATAGCGGCCAAAGCTGCGCTGGCGGACGTCCAGGTCCAGCCCACCGACCCGGTGCCCCATCCGCGCCAGCGCGGTCGCCACATGCATCGAGGTGGTCGACTTGCCCGAGCCGCCCTTTTCGTTTCCGACCACGATGATATGCGCCACAAGCAGCCTCTTGTCCTGTCCCGACAGGAAACCTAGCGACCGCGCCGCCGGATGGAAAGCCGCCCCGGCAGCCCTAGCGCCGCAGCAGCCGCCCGTCGATCATCGCCAGCCCAAGCCCGATGACCGCCATGCCCAGCAGCTGCGGCAGGCCCAGAACCTCGTCCAGGAACAGCCAGCCCAGCAGGATTGCCGACACCGGTACCAGGAACGTCACCAGAGAGATGTTCGTGGCCCCCGCCCGGCCCAGGATGCGAAAGAACAGCACATAGGCCAGCCCCGTGCAGACCAGCCCCAGCAGGCTGATCGCCAGCCAGACCTGGGCAGGCGCCGCCGGCGGCAGCCCGTCATGCGCCAATGCCAGCGGCAGCAGCACGACGCTGGTGCCCGTCACCATGCCCGCCGCCGTGACCAGCGGGTCGACGCCCTGCGCACGAAACCGCCGTCCAAAGGCCGCGGCCCAGGCATAGCTGATCGCGGCGCCCAGCATCGCCAGTTGCGGCAGCACGCCATGGCCGTGACCCGCCAGTTCGTCCACGCCGATCATCGCTGCGACACCGCCCAGGCCCAGGGCGACCCCGGCCAGGCGCATCAGCCCCGCGCGCTCATCCGCCAGCACCAGGGTCGAGACCAGCACCGTGAACAACGGCGTCGTCGCGTTCAGGATGGACGCCAGCCCTGCCGGGATGAACCCCTGCGCCCAGACGATCAGCCCGAACGGGATGGCATTGTTCAGCACGCCCATGACCAGGAACGCGCCCCAGAGGCCCGCGCCCCGCGGCAGCGCCCGCCCGGTCGCCAGCACGATGGCCCACAGGACGGCGGCCGCGATCATCACGCGCAGCGCCACCACCCACAGGACCGGCATATGCCCCACGATCAGCGCGATCAGAAAGAATGACCCGCCCCAGATCAGTGACAGCAGCAGCAGAAGGCCCCAGTCGGATGCGCTCATCCGCGCGGTGATCATCGGACGGTCCGGTCTGGCAACGGGCGGGAATGGGTCATGGGTCCTCCTGCGGCGCACGCTGCCCCAAGCCGGGGCCGAGGGAAAGGGCTCAGCCGTCGCGCATCGCCGCCAGCGCGGCCTGGACCTTCGGGGTGCGATGCAGATCGACATGGGTGACCAGCCACAGGTTGGAATCCCATTCCGGCAGGCTCAGCGCGGGCAGAAGGCCATGCGCCAGGCTGTCGGGCAAGGCACCGACCGCCAGCCCGGCGCGGATCACCGCCTCGCGCGCGGTGGCCTCGTTGGCGGTGACCAGGATGTTCTCGGGGCCGATGCGGTCCTGCAGCCAGCGCATGTAAGGCGCGCCGCGCGCCTCTGGTCCTGGCAGGGCAAAACGGTGGTCGCGCGGATCGTCGACCGGCCCGTGCCGGTCCAGGTACGAGGCCGCGGCATACATCACATGCCCCATCCGCCCCATCGCACGCACGACATAGTCGGGCTCGGTCGGTTCGGCCCCGCCGCGGATGGCCACATGCGCCTCTCCGGCGCCCAGCCGGAACAGGCGCGCGTCCGTGGCATAGGTCAGGCGCAGGTCGGGATGGCGCGCCATCAGCGCGATCAGCCGCGGCATGACCAGATCCACCAGTTCCGGCAGCGAGGTCACGACCAGCTCTCCCTCGATCCGCTCTCCGGCGCCGGCGATCTGCGCGGCCATCTGGGCAAAGCGTTCATCCGCGGCCCCTGCCGCATCCAGCAGGGTGCGGCCGGCCTCGGTCAGGGCATAGCCGCGGGTGTGGCGTTGGAACAGCCGGGCGCGCAGGGCCGATTCCAGCGCGTCGATGCGGCGGATCACCGTGGCGTGGTGCACGCCAAGATCGGCGGCCGCCCCGCTGACCGTTCCGGTGCGCGCCACGGCCAGTGCCACGCGGATATCGTCCCACGATTCGATCTGCATGTGCATCCCCGCACAGTGAATGCGCAGTTATCCCCCTTACGTTCGCAGGTGCATAGACCTAAATCTGCTGCAACGCAGAAACAACTCTCTGGGAGCTTGCCATGAACATCCTGCATCTCGACAGCGCCATCACCGCCGACGCCTCGGTCTCGCGCCAGCTGACCGCCGACATCCTGGCCCGCCTGACCGCTGCCAATCCCGACGCGACGGTGACCTATCGCGATCTCAGCACGGGCGTCCCCGCCATCGACACCGCATGGTTCAAGGCTGTGCGCGTGGGCACCGACGATCCGACCCCGCAGCAGCAGGCGCAGCTCGACACCTCGAACGCGCTGCTGGCCGAGGTTCAGGCCGCCGACACGCTGGTGATCGGGCTGCCGGTCTACAACTTCTTCCTGCCGTCGCAGCTGAAGACATGGCTGGACCAGATCGCCCGCGCCGGTGTCAGCTTCCGCTATACCGCCGAGGGCCCCGAGGGCCTGCTGACGGGCAAGCGCGCCTTCGTGGCCTATACCGCCGCCGGCACGCCGATGGGTTCGGACCTGGACCACGCGTCGGGCTATCTGCGCCACATGCTGGGGTTCCTGGGCATCACCGACGTGACCTTCGTGGCCGCCGACGGCCTTGCCATGGACCGCGAGGCCGGCATGGCACGCGCACAACAGGCGCTGGAGCAGATCGCGGCCTGACCGGCTGCGCTGTTGCGCAGCTTCACCCCATCCTCATATGGCGGCATTGCATCCTTCTGGGACATTGCCGCCATGCGTTTCACGATTGCGACCGCCGCCCTGCTGACAGGGCTGGCGGTTTTTTACACCCCGGTCGTGGCGCAGACCCCGATCAACGAAATCGCCACGCACCGCCCCCGTGACATGATCGAATGGACCAAGCTGCTGCGCGACAATGCCGCCCGCCAAAGCCATGTGGCCCTTCTGCAAGCGGCGACCGTCAGCGCGACCAACGCCGCCCAATTCGTCATCGTCGTGGCCCAGGACGGCATGATTATCGATGTGCGGACCACGCAGTCCTCGGGCAACCCGCTGATGGATCATGCCCTGCGCAACAGCATCGTGGACATGCCCCGGATGCCGCCCTTCACGGACGACATGCCGCGCGGCAGCGCCAGCTTCGTTCTGCCGGTCAACGTCGCGACCCCGTGATCCGACCGGGCCTGCGTTGACAGGAACCCCCCTGCCCTGTACAAGACCACGGATTCCCGGAAGCACAGCCTTCCGGTCCCTGCGCCAGATGCGGGGATCGCCCCCCGTCAGCGCGTTGCGCCCACGGGGGCTAAACCGATTTGGAGCCATAGGAGGCCCGGCCATGTTCGAGAACCTTTCCGATCGCCTGGGCGGCGTCTTCGATCGGCTGACCAAGCAGGGCGCCCTGTCCGAGGAGGACGTCACCGCCGCCATGCGCGAGGTGCGCGTGGCCCTGCTGGAGGCGGACGTCTCGCTGCCGGTGGCGCGCAACTTCGTCAAGGCCGTCACGGCCAAGGCCACCGGCGCTGCGGTCACGAAATCGGTCAGCCCCGGCCAGCAGGTCGTCAAGATCGTCCATGACGAGCTGATCAAGGTCCTGCAGGGCGACGACGCCCCCGAGGCGCTGCGCATCGACAACCCGCCCGCCGCCATCCTGATGGTCGGCCTGCAGGGTTCGGGCAAGACCACCACGACCGCGAAACTGGCCCTGCGCCTGAAGGACCGCGAGAAGAAGCGCGTGCTGATGGCCTCCCTGGACACCAACCGCCCCGCCGCGATGGAGCAGCTGGCCATCCTGGGCCAGCAGATCGGCGTCGACACGCTGCCCATCGTGATGGGCCAGACCGCCGTGCAGATCGCGCAGCGCGCCAAGACGCAGGCCTCGCTTGGCGGCTATGACGTGGTGATGCTGGACACCGCCGGCCGCCTGCATATCGACGAGGCGCTGATGACCCAGGTCCAGCAGGTCCGCGACATCGCGAACCCGCGAGAGACGCTGCTGGTCGTCGACGGCCTGACCGGCCAGGACGCCGTGAACGTCGCGACCGAATTCGACGCCAAGGTCGGCGTCACCGGCGTGGTGCTGACCCGGATGGATGGCGACGGGCGCGGCGGCGCGGCGCTGTCGATGCGCGCGGTGACCGGCAAGCCGATCCGCTTCGTGGGTCTGGGCGAAAAGATGGACGCCCTGGAGACGTTCGATGCCAGCCGCGTCGCGGGCCGCATCCTGGGCATGGGCGATATCGTGGCCCTGGTCGAGAAGGCCCAGCAGGTCCTGGAGGTCGAGCAGGCCGAACGCATGATGAAGCGGTTCCAGAAGGGCCTCTTCAACATGAACGACCTGCGCGGCCAGCTGGAGCAGATGCAGAAGATGGGCGGCATGTCCTCGGTCATGGGGATGATGCCCGGGATGGCCAAGATGGCCAAGCAGGCCGAGGCCGCGGGCTATGACGACAAGGTCGTCCGCCACCAGATCGCCCTGATCAATTCGATGACCAAGAAGGAACGGGCCAATCCCGACCTGCTGCAGGCCAGCCGGAAAAAGCGCATCGCTGCGGGCGCAGGTCTGGACGTGTCGGATCTGAACAAGCTGCTGAAGATGCAGAAGCAGATGGCCGACACGATGAAGAAGCTGGGCAAGATGGGCAAGGGCGGGCTGATGAAGCAGGCCATGCGCGCCATGACCGGCAAGGGCGGCGGCCTGCCCGACATGGAGAACCTGGACCCCGCCAAGATGGCCGAGGCCCAGAAGATGCTGGCCGATCCCAAGGGCCTGGGCGGGCAGTTGGGCCGCGCGGGCCTGCCTGCCGGCTTGGGCGGATTGTTCGGCAAGAAATGATCACGCTGTCCCCCACCCCGGTTCTGGAGACGGAACGGCTGACCCTGCGCGCGCCCCTGGGCAGCGACTGGCCGCATTGGCGCAGCTTCTATCAGTCGGATCGCGCGCAGTTCGTGGGCGGCGGTTCGCCCGAACCCAAGCCCGGCGCCTATTGGCGGGCCTTCGGCCACCTGACCGGCCATTGGGTGATGCGCGGCTTCGGGATGTTCGTGTTCTGCCTCAAGGGCGATGATACGCCCTTGGGCATGACCGGCCCGTGGTACCCCGACGGCTGGCCCGAGCATGAGCTGGGCTGGACCGTTTGGTCGCAGGCCGCCGAAGGCCGCGGCTATGTCGCCGAGGCCGCCCGTGCGGTGCGCGCGCATGCGTTCCGCGACCTGGGCTGGACCACGGCCGTCAGCTATATCGACCCGGACAATGCCCGGTCGATCGCGCTGGCCGAACGGCTTGGCGCGGTGCGCGACCGCGGCGCGCGGCAGCCGGTCTTCGACAAGCCCTGCCTCGTCTATCGTCACAGCCCGGAGGCCGCATGACCGACGCAACCACCCGCGCGGCCGACCTGCTGCGCGACCACCGTGCCAGCATCGACCGGCTTGACGCCATCCTGGTCTATACGCTGGCCGAACGCTTCAAGCACACCCAGTCCGTCGGCCGCCTGAAGGCCCGGCACGACCTTCCGCCGTCCGATCCCTCGCGCGAGGCAAGCCAGATCGAACGCCTGGAACGCCTCGCGCGCGAGGCCGATCTCGACCCGGAATTCGCGCGCAAATTCCTGACCTTCGTGATCGCCGAAGTCATTCGGCACCACGAACATTATCAGTCCTGACCGGACGACAACCCAAGGAGACTATCTGATGTCCATGAAGATCCGCCTGGCCCGTGGTGGCAGCAAGAAGCGCCCGCACTATGCCATCGTCGCGTCGGATTCGCGCATGCCGCGCGACGGCCGCTTCATCGAGAAGCTGGGCACCTACAACCCGCTGCTGGCCAAGGACAGCGAAGACCGCGTCAAGATGGACGTCGAGCGCATCCAGTACTGGCTAAGCCACGGCGCGCAGCCGACCGATCGCGTCGCACGCTTCCTGGAAGCCGCGGGCGTCAAGGAAAAGGCCGAGCGTAAGAACATGAAGAAGGCAGAGCCCGGCAAGAAAGCCAAGGCCCGCGCCGACGAGCGCGCCAAGAAGGCCGCGGCGCCCGCCGAAGCCGAATGATCTGACGCTGGCGGGGGAAACCCCGCCAGTCCTTTATTGCAAGGGTGTGACATGACCGAAGACCGCATCTGCGTCGGCGCCATCGCGGGGGCTTTCGGGGTCCACGGAGAGGTGCGGCTGAAAAGCTTCTGCTCGGACCCTGCCGATATCGCGACCTATTCCCCCCTGACGTCCGAGGACGGCACCCGCCGGTTCGAGGTGTCGCTGACGCGCGAGGTGACGGGGGCCCTGGGTGCGCGCATCAAGGGCATCGCCACCAAGGAGGATGCCGACGCCCTACGCGGCGTGACCCTGTGGGCCCCGCGCAGTGCCCTGCCCGCGCTGCCGGATGACGAATTCTATCACGCCGACCTGATCGGGCTTGAGGTCGTCAATACCGGCGGCAAATCCCTGGGCCGGGTGCGTGCGCTGTACGATCACGGCGCGGGCGACATCATCGAGGTGGTGGGTGGCAC
The DNA here is from genome assembly GCF_000967735.1 of Paracoccus sp. S4493. NCBI lineage: Bacteria > Pseudomonadati > Pseudomonadota > Alphaproteobacteria > Rhodobacterales > Paracoccaceae > Paracoccus > Paracoccus sp. S4493. Next base: position 35,524 of record NZ_JXYF01000067.1, on the reverse strand, counting down.
GCAGGTGCTGATGCTGCCCTTTACCCGTGCCGTTGTGCCGACCGTCGATCTGGCCGCGCGTCGCATCGTGGTGGACCCGCCCGGCGACGACGAATGAGCGACGCGCCCAGTCCCAAGTCGCATGGCCGCCTGACCGCCCGTCCCAGCCTGCGCCCGCGCGAGCTGATGGCGGAACCGCAGGTGGCGGGCGCATGGACCGCGCGGATCGTCACGCTGTTCCCCGAGGCCTTTCCCGGCATCCTGGGCCTGTCCCTGACCGGCAAGGCGCTGGCGCAGGGCTTGTGGAACCTGCGCACCATCGGCCTGCGCGATTTCGGCATGGGCCGGCACCGCAATGTCGACGACACGCCCGCGGGCGGCGGGGCCGGCATGGTCATCCGCGCGGACGTGCTTGACGCGGCCCTGACCGAGGCGCAGGCAGGACCGGGGCCGACCCTGCCCGTCCTTTACATGTCGCCGCGCGGCAGGCCGCTGACCCAGGCCCGTGCCCGGGCGCTGGCGCAGGGGCCGGGCGTCACGCTGATCTGCGGCCGGTTCGAGGGAATCGACCAGCGCGTGCTGGACAAGCACGCCATCGAGGAGATCAGCATCGGGGATTATGTCCTGACCGGCGGAGAGATCGCCGCACAGGTCTTGATCGACGCGACGGTCCGGCTTATACCGCGCGTGCTGGGCAATCATGATTCCCTGGCCGAGGAGTCCTTTTCCATCGGCAACCGGGGTCTTCTGGAAGCGCCGCAGTTCACCAAGCCCGCCCTCTGGGATGGCCGCGAGATACCGCCCGTGCTGTTGTCGGGCAATCACGCAGCCATCGCCGCATGGCGGTCCGGTGAGGCCGAAAGGCTGACACAAGAACGCCGCCCCGATCTGTGGCGGGCATATGCGGAAACGCATGTGGACCCGGCTAAGGACCGACAGCGCTCGGGCGCATCAGACCAATCGCGGATGTACCGCGAGCATGACAAGGAACCAAAGCGATGAACCTGATCGCACAACTCGAAGCCGAGCAGATCGCCGAGCTTGGCAAGTCCATTCCCGACTTCAAGGCCGGCGACACCATCCGCGTCGGCTACAAAGTGACCGAGGGTACCCGTACCCGCGTCCAGAACTACGAAGGCGTCTGCATCTCGCGCCGTGGCGGCGCGAACATCGCGGCCAGCTTCACGGTCCGCAAGATCAGCTTCGGCGAAGGCGTGGAGCGCGTGTTCCCGCTGTATTCGACCAACATCGCCACGATCGAGGTCGTCCGTCGCGGCAAGGTCCGTCGCGCCAAGCTGTACTATCTGCGCGATCGTCGCGGCAAGTCGGCCCGTATCGTCGAGAAGACCAACTACCGTCCGCTGTCGGACGCGAAAGCCTGAGCAGAGGTCACGCCATGAAAAAAGAGATTCACCCCGATTACCACACGATCTCGGTCAAGATGACGGACGGGACCACCTACCAGACCCGTTCGACCTGGGGCGCCGAGGGCGACAGCATGTCGCTGGACATCGACCCGACCTCGCACCCGGCCTGGACCGGTGGTTCGTCGCGCCTGATGGATGCCGGCGGCCGCGTGACCAAGTTCAAGTCGAAATACGCGGGCCTGGGTTTCTGATCCGCGCCACGATCGACGTTGCAGACGCCGCCCCTCGGGGCGGCGTTTCGCATTCCGGGGTCAGGTGAAAAACGCCAGCACGCGGCGGCGCTCTGCCATCCCCAGCCAGGTGGCCAAGGCCAGGCAGACCGCCATGACGGTCAGCGCCTTGGTGTCCCCCTCCAGTCCGAACCGGCTGGCGCAGATCATGATCATGACATGCACGAAATAGACGAAGGCCGCGGTGCTGGCCGCGCGCTTGCCGTCCCACGCCCCCTGCACCTGCTGCGCAGCCAGGAACAGCAGCGGCGCCGCCGCCAGCAGCGACAGCATCATGTCGACGCCCCAGCCCCCGCCCGCGATCACCCGCCAGACCAGGCTTTCCCCCATCACCGCCAGCAGCGCCAGACCGGCCAACGGCATGGCCCACCGCCGCAGCCCCGCACCCCAGCCATGCGCCAGCAGAACGCCAAGCGCGAAGAACGGAAAGATGGTGAAGACCCCGTTGCGATAATGGTCCAGCTGGATATTTGCCTGCCCGGTCAGGACCAGCAGTTGCAGGGCCAGCCCCGTACCCGCCAGAAGCGCCGCCGCGACGGCGATCCGCATCGGTCGGCGCAGCACTATGACCATCACCGCCGATACCAGCAGGCCCGGCAGGAACCACAGATGGAAATAGCCGAAGACAAGTGTCTGCAGCGCATGCCCCGCCCCGGTCAGGTCCGGACCATAGATCGGCAGATAGATCGTCATCCACAGCAGGTACAACGCCAGGATGCGGCGCAGATACGGCCCACTGCGCCCGCCGCGCATGGCCGACAGGAAGAAGTACCCCGAGATCAAGGCGAAGACCGGCACCGCCAGACGATAGAGGCCGTTGAACAGCACCTGCTTGACCAGCGGCGGCGCGGCCTCGGGAAATCCGCTATGCAGGGCGATGACCGTCAATGCCAGAAGGATGCGCAACGGGTCGATGGCGCTGTTGCGCCGGGTCTGGGATGTCATGGGCCGGCCTTTGTCGTGCAGCCCTGTCAACGGCCAAAGGCCCGTCCGGTTCACCCACGGGGCGCGTTATCTGCGCCCTGCCCGGTCACGCGGCAGCGGCGCCCGGCGCGACCAGCCCGACGATGTCCATCATGATCGTGTTCAGCTGGAAATCCTTGGGCGTATAGACCCGCGCCACGCCCATCGCCGTCAGGCGCGCGGCGTCGTCGTCGGGAATGATGCCGCCGACGATCACCGGCACATGGCCCATTCCGGCGGCCTGCATGCGGGCCATCAGATCCTCGATCAGCGGCAGGTGGCTGCCCGACAGGATCGACAGGCCGACGACATGGACGTCCTGTTCGCGGGCGCGGGCGACGATCTCCTCCGGGGTCAGGCGGATGCCCTCATAGGTGATGTCCATGCCGCAGTCGCGGGCGCGGAAGGCGATCTGTTCGGCGCCGTTCGAATGGCCGTCCAGGCCCGGCTTGCCCACCAGGAACTTCAGCCGCCGCCCCAGCCGGGCGCTGACCGCATCGACCGCGTCCCGGATCTCCTCCAGCCCCTCGGTGCGGTTCGAGGGCGCCTGCGACACCCCCGTCGGGCCGCGGTATTCGCCATGCACCGCGCGCATCACGCCCGCCCATTCGCCGGTGGTGACGCCCGCGCGGGCGGCGGCGATGGACGGCCCCATGATATTCGCGCCCGACTGCGCGGCGCGGCGCAGCGCGGCCAGCGCCGCCTCGACCGCGCTTGCGTCGCGTTCCGCGCGCCAGGCGGCCAGGCGGCCGACCTGATCGGCCTCGACCGCGGGGTCGACGACCATGATGCCGCCATCGCCCGCCGTCAGCGGCGAAGGCTCGGCCTGCTGCCAGCGGTTGACGCCGACCACGACCGTCTCGTTCGTCTCGATCCGGCCAAGGCGGGCCGCGTTCGATTCGACCAGCCGCGCCTTCATGTAGTCGATGGCCGCGATCGCGCCGCCCATCTGGTCCAGCAGCGCCAATTCGTCCCGAGCGCCCTGCTTGAGGGTTTCGACCTTGGCGGCGATCACCGGATTGCCGTCGAACAGGTCGCCATATTCCAGCAGGTCGGTCTCATAGGCCAGGATCTGCTGCATCCGCAGGGACCATTGCTGATCCCAGGGCCGCGGCAGGCCCAGGGCCTCGTTCCAGGCGGGCAGCTGCACCGCACGGGCACGGGCGTTCTTGGACAGCGTGACAGCCAGCATCTCCAGCAGGATGCGATAGACGTTGTTCTCGGGCTGCTGCTCGGTCAGGCCAAGGCTGTTGACCTGCACGCCATAGCGGAACCGACGATATTTCTCATCCGCGATGCCATAGCGGTCGCGGGTGATCTCGTCCCACAGCTCGGTAAAGGCGCGCATCTTGCACAGCTCGGTGACGAAGCGGATGCCCGCGTTCACGAAGAAGCTGATCCGCCCGACCATCTCGGGAAAGCTGTCGGCGGGCACCTTGTCCCGCAGATCGTCCAGCACGGCCACGGCGGTGGCCAGCGCATAGGCCAGCTCCTGTTCCGGCGTCGCCCCGGCCTCCTGCAGGTGATAGCTGCAGACGTTCATCGGGTTCCATTTCGGCAGGTGCTGCCGCGTATAGGCAGCGATGTCGGTGATCATCGCCAGCGACGGCGCGGGTGGACAGATATAGGTACCGCGCGACAGGTATTCCTTGATCAGGTCGTTCTGGACGGTGCCCTGCAGGCGGCTGACATCGGCCCCCTGCTCCTCGGCCACGGCGATGTACAGCGACAGAAGCCACGGCGCGGTCGCGTTGATCGTCATCGAGGTGTTCATCTGCTCCAGCGGGATCTGGTCGAACAGTGCGCGCATGTCGCCCAGATGGCAGACGGGGACGCCGACCTTGCCGACCTCTCCGCGCGCCAGGATATGATCGCTGTCGTAACCGGTCTGCGTGGGCAGGTCGAAGGCCACCGACAGGCCGGTCTGTCCGCGCGACAGGTTCGTCCGGTACAGCGCATTGGATTTCGCCGCCGTGGAATGGCCCGCATAGGTGCGGAACAGCCAGGGTTTGTCCTTGTCGGCCATCATGCCCTCGCAAGAAAATGTCATCTTTAGTATCGATACAGACACAAAGATGCGCCGTCAATTCGCCGCAGTGCGGCGCATTTCTAATCATTCCGACATATTATTGCGTACAATGGTGTCTGATAGTTGCATTGTTGCTTTTCATATCGTAGGACAGGGCAAATCGGCCCGGTGATTCTGCACTGCGGCACAGGACAGGAGAAAGACGATGGCTCTCGACGCACCCACCCCGATCGCGCCTTACGACGCCCCGGTCAAAGACCTGTACGCCGTGGGCGAGATGCCCCCCCTGGGCCATGTGCCTGCGCGCATGCATGCCTGGGCGATCCGCCGCGAACGGCAGGGAGAGCCCGATCAGGCCATGCAGCTGGAGGTCGTGGACACCCCCGCCATCGACAGCAACGAGGTTCTGGTCCTGGTGATGGCGGCGGGCGTAAACTACAACGGGATATGGGCGGGCCTGGGCAAGCCGATCAGCATGTTCGACGTGCACAAGCAGCCCTATCATATCGCCGGATCGGATGCGTCGGGGATCGTCTGGGCGGTGGGCGAAAAGGTCAAGCGGTGGAAGGTCGGGGACGAGGTCGTCATCCACTGCAACCAGGACGACGGCGACGACGAGCATTGCAACGGCGGCGATCCGATGTTCTCGCCCACGCAGCGGATCTGGGGATACGAGACGCCGGACGGCAGCTTTGCCCAGTTCACCCGCGTGCAGGCCCAACAGCTGATGCCCCGGCCGCGCCACCTGACCTGGGAGGAATCGGCCTGCTATACGCTGACGCTGGCCACGGCGTACCGGATGCTGTTCGGGCACGAGCCGCATGAGCTGAAGCCGGGCATGAACGTGCTGGTCTGGGGCGCGTCGGGGGGCCTCGGCTCCTATGCGATCCAGCTGATCAACGCGGCGGGCGGCAACGCCATCGGGGTGATCTCCGAGGAGGACAAGCGCGACTTCGTCATGGGGCTGGGCGCGAAAGGGGTCATCAACCGCAAGGAATTCCGCTGCTGGGGGCAGCTGCCCACGGTGAACACGCCGGAATACAAGGAGTGGTTCAACGAGGCGCGCAAGTTCGGCGCGGCGATCTGGGACATCACCGGCAAGGGCAACAATGTCGACATCGTCTTTGAGCATCCCGGCGAGGCGACTTTCCCGGTCAGCACGCTGGTTTGCAAGAAGGGCGGGATGGTGGTGATCTGCGCAGGCACGACCGGGTTCAACTGCACCTTCGACGTGCGGTACCTGTGGATGCATCAGAAGCGCATCCAGGGATCGCATTTCGCGCATCTGAAGCAGGCCAGCGCCGCGAACAAGCTGATGCTGGAACGCCGCCTGGACCCCTGCATGTCCGAGGTTTTCCCCTGGGCCGAGATCCCGGCCGCGCACATGATGATGCTGCGCAACCAGCACAAGCCCGGCAACATGGCGGTGCTGGTCCAATCGCCGCGGACCGGGCTGCGCACCTTTGAGGATGCGCTGGAGGCCGGCCGGCGCTGACCGGCGTCCCGCGACGTGCCGGGGGGCCTGCCGCCCCCCGGACCCCCCGCGCGGCAGTGCATGGGGTCAGACCTTGCGGTCCCCCTCTCCGGCACGGCGGCATTTCCATTCGCGAACCTGTTCGGTCGGATGGGTGGCCACCCATTTCGCCAGCTCGGACTGGCTCTGCAGCATGCAGGTGAACAGGCCGTTCCGTTCCTCGAACAGCAGGCTGTGATCGCTGCAGCGCTGTGGGTCGGCGAGCAGGCAGGTGACGAAGAACAGTTCGATCATCGCGTCTCTCCTGTTGGGGTGCCCGCAGGCACGGTGCCCGGGGCGGAAAAGTTGCGCGGCGCTTTGCCTTGGCCGCGAAGGCAGGCTAAGGGTCTGGCATGAACAGTCCCGTCCCCGCCCCGACCCTTTCGCCCGATCAGGCCGATGCCTGGGACGCGCTGGCCGAAACCTTCGGCGCGGCAGGCATCGACATCATTGCAGAGGAACTGCATCCGCCACAGTCGGGAAAAGGTCGCGTCATGGCGGTCATCGGCAAGGCCGGATCGGGCAAGACGCTGATGCTGTCGCAGATCACCAAGGCCCTGCTGGAGGCGGGGGTCGAACTGATCAGCCCTGATTACGAAGGGCGGCGCCGCAAGGACCGGCGTAGCGTCGCCATCCTGGCGCCGACGAACAAGGCGGCGTTCGTTCTGCGCATGCGCGGCGTGCCGGCCACGACGATCCACCGGATCCTGTACACCCCGGTCTATGATCCGCAATACGAGAAGATCGCCGAATGGCTGACCGGGGCGGCCGAACGCCCGGTCATCGCGGAACTGTCGGACACGGCGCTGGACCGGGCCAAGGCATTCTATGACCAGCATGCCTCGATCCCCGGGGCGCTGGCCACGGCCGGGTTGCGCGGCTCGGATTTCATCCGCGGCTGGACCAGGCGCGAGGAGGGGCTGGACGTCGGGCTGATCGACGAGGCCTCGATGCTGGACGAGAAGCAGTTCGAGGACCTGCGCGAGATCTTTCCCGTGCTGGTCCTGTTCGGCGACCCTGCCCAGCTGGCCCCGGTCGGCCAGTCCGGAGAGATGGTGTTTGACAAGCTGGCGCCGGCGCAGCGCCTGATGCTGAGCCGCATTCACCGCCAGGCCGACGACAACCCGATCCTGGACCTGGCCCATGCTTTGGCCGACGATCAGCTGGGCTTTGACGATTTCGAGCAGATGATCCGCGATGCGGCGCGCAAGGACGACCGCGTGGTCTGGGCCGAGCGGGTGGAAAGCGACCTGATGGCGCGCAGCCCGGTCCTGGTCTGGCGCAACGCGACGCGCATCCGGCTGATCCATGCATTTCGCACGGCCTTCGGCGCGCCAGGGGACGCGCTGCTGCCCGGAGAGCCGCTGATCTGCGACGGGCTGGAGCTGCCGCTGAAGCATCGCAAGAAGCGGATCGATCTGGAGGCGCGCGGCCTGATCAAGGGCGCGCAAGTGGTCTATCTGGGGCCGGGCCGCAAGCCGGGCTTTTCGCGCCTGCACGTGATCGGGGCCGAGGACCCGCGCCTGTCGGCCGCCAGCATCGTCAAGATCGAGATGCCGGACGAGGACGAACCCTTCATCCCCTTTGCGGCGCGGATGGGCGCGGCTTTTCTGCACGGGGCGGCGGTCACGATCCACAAGGCGCAGGGCAGCCAGTGGCCCGAGGTGCAGGTGTTCGGCCCCGACATCAGCGCCGCCGCCTGGTCGAACCGGTCCGAGGCTGGCGTCCAGCTGTGGAAGCGGCTGACCTATGTCGCCATCACCCGGGCGCAGGAGCGGCTGTACTGGGTGACCAAGGCACGGCTGGCGCGTCCCGCAGGGCCGTTGACGACGGACGATCTGGCGGCCCCGTCCGCGCCCTTGGCACTGGACGCCGAGGAAGCGTGATTGCGTCCCGCGACACCGGGGGGCTGCCGCCCCCCGGCCCCCCCGCGGTCAACGCGATGATCGGTCGGGGGGCGTCTGGCGCTGGATGGACAGGCGCAGCGCTTCGGTCAGGGCCTCCTGCGGAATGCCGGTTTCATGGGACAGGCGCATGACGCCGAAATGGACGCGGGCCAGTTCCTGATAGTAGCGGGCAAAGGTATAGTTGATGGACGCGCCGACCACCGCGCCGAAAACCGGCGCCGCCTGCGCCGCCATCTTCTGCCCAAGCGAGACGGACAGGCGCGGGGCGACCTTGCTGACCATGCTCTGCACCGTCTGGCCGGTCACCGACAAGCGTGCGGCCAGCATGCCCAGGTCAGTCTGGTCGTCATCGGCCATCGGACCCGCGGCGGCGAAAATGCGCAGGCATTCCAGGCGCACTTCCTCGCTTTCGGGATCGAGGCCGTGTTCGGCGGCGATGTCCAGCATGGCGCGCAGCAGCAGCGTGACCGTGAACGGCAGTTCCACCAGCGCGCCCGCGAAACCGCCGACCCCGCCCGCCGCACCGCTGACGGTCGAGGCCATGCGGTTGAACCAATCGCCCCGGTCCCGCACCACCTTGCGCGACTGGCTGGCGGCACCAAACGCCCGCGTCAGCGCGGCCCGCGTGACGCTGTCCAGCCGCGACCGCACGAAACCCGGCAGGCGTTCGATCAGCCCTTCGGCGCCGTTGCCGATGCGGGACATGATCTGCATCCCCAGACCCCCGGCCTCCAGATAGCGCAACGCCAGACGATCGATCTGGGCGTGCAGCGCCGGATCAGTGATGGGGGGAAGGACGAGGGGTTTCGGTTCTGTCATCAGCGGGCCTTTTCGGAGGGTCGACCTGGGTGCAAGCCGTGGGGTCCGGCGCGGGCGGGTCTGCAGGGGGCCGGGTCTCTTGCTGGACGGGGCCTGCCACGTTAACCCATGCATCCGGCCGAAGTTCCAGCCCCAGCACCCGGTCGGGGTTCGTGGGCGGCGGCATCACCACATCGTCAAGGCGCTGAAAGCCGAAACGGCTGTAATAGGGCGCGTCGCCCACCAGCAGGACCCGGTCGAACCCCATCCGGCGCGCGCGCGTCAGGCTGTCGCGCATCAGTAGCCCGCCCAGACCCTCTCCCTGCGCGGTGGGGTGCACGGCGATGGGCCCCAGCAGCAGCACTGGCCGGTCGTCCACGCGCACCGGCCAGAACCGGATCGCGGCCATCAGCGTGCCGCCCGCATCGCGCAGCACAAGGCACAGTTCGGCCACCCGCGGCACCCCGTCGCGCAGGCGATAGGACGACAGCGCGGTGCGACCCGGCGCAAAGCACAAATCGTACAGGCCCTCGACCTCGGGTTCGTCGGCGGGCGTCTCGGGGCAGATCTCGTACATCGCGCCTCCTTGCTGTCGGGCGGGCGTTTAGCACGGGTGCAAGGCGGGCGAAACATTGCGTCGCGCGAAAAAGCGGGGCAGGTTGGCGCCCGAACCCACAAGGAGGCCGCCCATGTTCTATCGCCCCGAAGCCGGACACGGCCTGCCGCACAATCCCTTCAACGCGATCATCGCCCCCCGCCCGATCGGCTGGATCTCGACCCGCGGGTCGCAGGGCGACAACCTGGCGCCCTATTCCTTCTTCAACGCCGTGGCCTATGTCCCGCCGCAGGTGATGTTCGCCTCGACCGGCGCCAAGGGCGACCGCCCCGGCACCAAGGACAGCGTGGCCCAGATCATCGAGACGGGCGTCTTCTGCGTGAACATCGCCACGGGCGATCTGCGCGACGCGGTCAACGCGACATCGGCCCCCCTGCCCGCGGGGGCCAGCGAATTCGCGGCCGCCGGGATCGAGGCCGCCGATTGCACCACCATCGACTGTCCGCGCGTGGCGGGCGCCGCGGCGGCGCTGGAATGCCGCATGACCCAGATCGTGCCGCTGGCCGGTCAGGCGAACTTTGCCGTCTTCGGCGTGGTGACCGGCATCCACATGCGCGACGATTGCGTCGTGGACGGGCGGTTCGATCCGCGTGCCGCGGGCGGCTGGATTGCGCGTCTGGGATACAAGGATTATGCCGCGGTGACCGATCTTTTCGAAATGGACCGCCCTGCATGAGCCGCACCGTCAAGGACTATGTCCGCTCCATCCATGATTTCCCGCATGAGGGGATCATCTTCCGCGACGTGACCACGCTGTTCGCGGATGCGCGCGGGTTCCGCATGGCGGTGGACCAGATCCTGCACGCCTATGCCGGGACCCGTATCGACAAGGTGGTGGGGCTGGAGGCGCGCGGCTTCATCCTGGGCGGCGCGGTGGCGCATCAGCTGTCGACCGGCTTCGTGCCGATCCGCAAGAAGGGCAAGCTGCCCGGCACCGTCATCTCCGAGGCCTATCAGCTGGAATATGGCGAGGCGATCATGGAGATCCATGACGACGCGCTGAAGCCCGGCGAAAAGGTCCTGATCGTGGACGACCTGCTGGCCACCGGCGGCACGGCGGCGGCGGCGATCACGCTGTGCCGTCGTCTTGGCGCCGAGGTCATCGGCTGCGCCTTCGTCATCGACCTGCCCGAACTGGGCGGGCGCAAGGTGCTGGAGGGCATGGACATGCCGGTCCACGCACTCTGCGACTTCGAAGGCGCCTAGGCCAGCACCGCGCCGGGGTTCATGATGCCAAGGGGGTCCAGCGCCCCCTTGATCGCCCGCATCGCCGCCAGCCGCGCCGGATCGCCCCACCGCGCCAGATCGGCGGCCTTGAGCCGCCCCACGCCATGTTCGGCCGAGAACGACCCGCCACGCGCCACGGCCATTTCGTGCAGCCTGCGCGAAAGGTCGCGGCGGATGGTTTCGTAGTCGTCGCGAGTGCGGCCCGCCGCCGGGAACAGGTTGTAATGCAGGTTGCCGTCGCCCAGATGGCCGAAGCAGTTGACGCGCATGTCCCCCTGCCCCGCCAGCCAGGCCCTGGCATCGTCGATGAAGCGGGCGACCTCGGACAGAGGCAGACTGATGTCATGACTGGCGATCGCGCCGATGTGCCGGTTGGCCAGCGGGATATGCTCGCGCAGCGCCCACAGGTCCGCGCCCTGCTGGCCCGATTGCGCGATGACGCCGTCATGGACCAGACCGGCCTCGGTCCCCGCGGTGAACAGCCCCTCCAGCGCCGCGTCGGCCGACAGGCCCGCGGGCAGGCCGACCTCGATCAGAACCAGCCAGTCGGGCCGCGTGTCGAACGGCTGGCGCATGTCAGGAAAGGCCGCGTCCAGGAAATGCAGGCTCTGGCCCGAGATCAGTTCGAAGGCCGTGACGCCGCCCGCCATGCGGGCCTGCGCCAGTGACAGCAGCGACAGGGCGGCGGCGGGGCTGTCCACGATCAGCATCGCGACCCCGGTCTCTGCAGGCACCGGCGCCAGGACCAGCGACGCGGCGGTGATGATGCCCAACGTCCCCTCGGCCCCGATCAGCAGGTCGCGCAGGTCGTATCCAGTGTTGTCCTTCCGCAGGCGCTTCAGGTCGTGCATCACCGACCCGTCGGGAAGCACCGCCTCCAGACCCAGGCACAGCGCGCGGGCATTGCCGTATCGCAAAACGTTCACGCCCCCCGCATTGGTCGACAGCACGCCACCGATCTGGGCTGAGCCCTGCGAGGCCAGCGACAGCGGGAACTGCCGTCCCACACCCGCCGCCGCCTGCCGCGCCGCCTGCAGCGTCACGCCCGATTCGGCGATCATCACCCCTTCCTCGGCAAAGGTGTCGCGAATCGCTGTCATCCGCTCCATCGACAGGATTAGGGGCGCGGGACCGTCCGTCATCACCTGCCCCCCGACCAGCCCGGTGCCCCCACCGCGCGGCACCACCGGGACGCGCGCCTCTGCACAGGCGCGGATGATCGCGGCGCATTCCTGCGTGTCGCGGGGCGCCGCGACCAGGCCCGCCTGCCCGTGATACCGGCCCCGCGGTTCCTCGGTATAGGCGGGGGACGGGTCGCGCAGCACGCCCGCGGGCAGGGCCGCGGCCAGGGTCTTGTCGGCGGGGATCAGCATCAGCGCACCTCGGTCTTTCCGCGCCGGTCACTGCGCAGGTTGGCGTAGAGCACATGGTTGCGCCAGCGACCGTCGATCTGCAGATAGCTCTGGGCCACGCCCTCGTACTTGAAGCCCGACCGTTCCAGCACGCCCCGCGATGCGGCATTCTCGGGCAGGCAGGCGGCCTCGATCCGGCTCAGGTCCAGCGCGGTGAAGGCGTGATGCACCAGCGCCCCGATCGCCTCGCGCATATAGCCATGTCGGGCATGCTCCTGCCCGATCCAGTATCCGATGGTGCCCGATTGCGCGGGGCCGCGGCGGATGTTGTCCAGCGTGATCGCGCCCAGCAACGTGCCGTCGCGATGGACCAGAAACAGGGGATAGGCGGTCCCCGCCCTGGCAGAGCGGGCCGCCCAATAGACGCGGTTGGTGAAGCTCTTGCGTGACAGATGGTCAGGGGACCAGACCGGCTCCCACGGGGTCAGAAAGGCGCGGCTGTCATCGCGCAGCGTCCGCCACGCGCTGAAATCGGAATGCAATGGCAGGCGCAGCGCGATGCGTTCGGCATCCAGCCGAAAGGCACGGCGCCGCGCCAGAATCATGCGGCGAGCCGTTCGGCCAGGGCCTCGCGCGACGGCGCACCGTCCACCGGACCATAAAGCGCCAACGCCGGGCGGGCATTGGCCAGCAGCGCCTCGGCATGCGCGCGCACGTCCGCGGCGGTGACCGCGGCGATGCGTTCGGCAACCTCGGCCGGATCAGGGACGCGGCCCCAGATCGCCAGGCTGCGCGCCATGCGCTCGGCCTGACCCGACGGGCTTTCCAGCCCCATCAACAGTCCCGCCCGCAGCTGCGCCTTGGCGCGGGCGATCTCGGCCTCGGACATGTCGTCGGCCGCACGACGGACCTCGTCGATGGTCAGGGTCGCCAGATCGCCCAGATCCTCGGCGCCGGTGCCGGCATAGATGGTCAGCATCCCCGTGTCGTCATGGAAACCCGACTGCGCAAAAATTGTATAGCACAGCCCGCGTTCCTCGCGGATCTTCTGGAACAGCCGCGACGACATCCCCCCGCCAAGGGCGGAGGAGAAGATCTGGGCGGCATAGAAATCGGGCGCCAGATAGCCCGGCCCCTCCAGCGCCAGCGCGAAATGCGCCTGCTCCAGCGGCTTGACGGTCCGGCTCTCCAGCCCCTGCCAGCGGGCCTGTTCGCGCGGACCCTGAGGACGCGGCACGATATGGCCCAGCACCTTTTCGGCCAACCGCACGATGCGGTCGTGATCGACAGATCCCGCGGCGGCCACGACCATCTGGCCGGGGCCGTAATTCTCGGTCACGAAACCGGCCAGATCGGCGCGGCCAAAGCTGCTGACGCGTTCGGCGGGGCCCAGGATGGTGCGGCCCATCGGCTGGTCCGGATAGGCGGCCTCCTGCAGCCAGTCGAAGATGATGTCGTCGGGCGTGTCCAGCGACTGCCCGATCTCCTGCAGGATCACGCCACGCTCGACCTCGATCTCGCGCTCGTCAAAGACGGGGTTCAGGACGATATCGCTGATCACGTCGAAGGCCAGATCGACGTCATCCTCCAGCACCCGGACGTAATAGGCCGTCGCATCGCGCGAAGTATAGGCGTTGATATAGCCGCCCACATCCTCGATCGCCTCGGCGATCTGCAGCGCGCTGCGGGTCGCGGTGCCCTTGAAGGCCATGTGCTCCAGGAAATGCGCGATGCCGTTCTGGTCGGCGCGCTCGTTCCTGCCGCCCGCACTGACCCAGATGCCCAAGGCCGCCGAATGCAGGCCGGGCATCTGCCGGGTCACGATGCGCAGCCCGTTGGGCAGCGTTGTCAGGCGCGGGGTGGGGTCTTGGCTCACGCGGTCCTCCGTTCAAGGATCAGGGACTTAAGCGCGTCCACGTTGTTTTCAACCCGGGTCAGGCGCTCGGGCAGGTCGAACAGGTCCGCCATATGCGGCGGCAGGCCGGGGCGGACCCCGATGGCGCGTTCCACCGCGTCGGGGAACTTGGCCGGATGGGCGGTGGCAAGCGTGACCATCGGCACGCCGGGCTCCAGATGGCGTTCGGCCACGGCGACGCCCACGGCGCTGTGCGGGCAAAGGATCTCTCCGGTCCGCTCGCGCATGGCGCGGATCGTCTCCAGCGTCTCTTCCTCGGACACGCGGCCCGAGGCGTATTGCTCGCGCAGGGTCTCCAGCGCGCCTTGGCTGATCGCAAAGCCGCCCTGTTTCAGCTCCTCCATCAGTTGCCGGATCGCGCCCGCGTCCTGGCCGTAGGCCAGATACAGCGCGCGTTCGAAGTTCGAGCTGACCTGGATGTCCATCGACGGGCTGATCGAGGGCTCGACCGCGCCCATGCGGTATTCGCCGCTGGACAGCGCACGGTGCAGGATGTCGTTCTGGTTCGTGGCGACGATCAGGCGGCGGATCGGCAGGCCCATCTGTCGCGCGATAGAGCCCGCGAAGATGTCGCCGAAATTGCCCGTCGGCACGCAGAAATCGGTGGGCCGCATGCCAAGCGACGCGGTCGCGGTGAAGTAATAGACGATCTGCGCCACGACGCGGGCCCAGTTGATGCTGTTCACGCCCGCAAGCCCCACCCCGTCGCGGAAGGCATGGTCGTTAAACAGGTCCTTGAGCCGCGCCTGGCAGTCGTCGAAATGCCCGGTCACGGCCAGCGCATGGACGTTTGCGGCGGGGGGCGTGGTCATCTGGCGGCGCTGGACCTCGGACACGCGGCCATGCGGATACATGATGAACACGTCCACGTTGTCGATGCCGCGGAAGGCCTCGATCGCGGCCGATCCGGTGTCGCCGGAGGTCGCGCCCACGATCGTGATCCGCTGGCCCGACCGCGTCAGGGCGATCTGGAACAGCTGCGCGATCAATTGCATCGCGAAATCCTTGAACGCCAGCGTGGGCCCGTGGAACAGCTCCAGCAGGTGGTGCCCGGGGGCCAGCTGCACCAGCGGCGCGCGGGCATCGTGGCTGATGCGCGCATAGGCGCGGTCGATGGCGCCGCGCAGTTCGTCATCGCTGAAGCTGTCGCCGGTGAAGGGGCGCACTACGCGGAACGCCACCTCCTCGTATGACAGGCCGTCCAGCTGCTCCAGCCCCTCGAAGGCCGGGATCGTCTCGGGCAGGTACAGGCCACCGTCGCGCGCCAGCCCCGACAGCATGGCCTGTTCGAAATTCAGCACCGGGGCCTGGCCCCGCGTCGAGACGTAACGCATCGGAAATCCTTCAGTAGCTGCGCTGCCTGATACGCCAGATCAGCGCCAGTGTCATCACCGCCCAGGTGGCCGCGATCAGGAACCACTGCACCGCATAGGACAGGTGGTTGTTGGGAATCCCCTCGATGGCCACCGGCAGGGGACGGGCGCCCTGGTTGTCGCCCTCGACGGCGCTGGCCACGACCAGCACGGGCAGCGTGTCCAGCGTCAGGGCCATCGCGTCCACGTCGCGGGCGAACCAGATGTTCTCGTCCATGTTCGGCGCCGGGGTAGAACTGCTGGCATCCTGCGGCCAGTGCAGGTTTCCCGTCACCTGCAGGCGGACGGGGGGCCGGTCGATGCGCCGCGCCTCCTGCGGGACGAAGCCCCGGTCCAGCAGGATCGCGCGGCCGTCATCGGTGACGAAGCGCGACACGATCTGATAGCCGGCGCCCTGTTCGCGGGTGTGGGACAGCACGTCGATCTCGGCCCCGGTGGTGGTGCCGCTGACCGTCACCGGCAGGTATTTCATCGACGGGTCGATCGCGTCCGGCAAGGGCACGGGGTCGGCCTGAATGCCCGCGGTGATGTCTGCCAGCATGTCCTCCTTCCAGGCGCGGCGGTCCAGCTGCCACAGCCCCAGGTAGATCAGGACGGCACAGCCGACGACGCCGAGGATCAGGGGAAACAGATAGCGGCGCATGGGGCGCTCCGGGGGGCAAGGACAACGAAAAACGCGCGGGACGATCGCCCCGCGCGCCTTGAACGGTCACCGTCGGGGATCAGCTGCCCCAGACATAGATGACGGCGAACAGCACCAGCCAGATCACGTCGACGAAGTGCCAGTACCAGGCGGCGGCCTCGAACCCCAGATGCTGGTCCTTGGTCATCTGGCCCTTCTGGAAGCGCAGCAGGCAGACGGCCAGGAAGATCGTCCCGATGATCACGTGCAGGCCGTGGAAACCCGTCGCGATGTAGAAGGCCGCCGCATAGGCCGTGTCGGCCAGACCAAAGGCCGCGTGGCTGTATTCGTAGGCCTGCAGGCCGGTGAAGACCAGGCCCAGGACCACGGCGATCGCCAGGCCGTTGATGGTGGTGCGGCGGTCACCCTCATGCGCCCAGGCATGGTGCGCCCAGGTCACGGCCACGCCCGACAGAAGCAGGATCAGCGTGTTGATGAACGGCAGGTGCCAGGGGTCGAAGGTCTCGATGCCCTGCGGCGGCCAGACGCCGTCGGTGATGGGGCTGTTCTCGCCCATCGGGTACATCGCGTGCTTGATGAAGTTCCAGAACAGCGACACGAACAGCATCGCCTCGGACATCACGAACAGGATGAAGCCGTATTGCAGGCCGATGCGGACCACCGGGGTGTGGTCGCCCTGCTCGGCCTCGCGCACCATGTCAGCCCACCAGGCGAAGGCCACGTAGAAGGTGCCGACCAGGCCGATCGCGAACATCCAGGGGCCGGTCACCGGCACGCCCATGACGGTCACCTCTCCGGACATCCAGGCCACGGCGCCGAACAGCATGACGAAGACCGCGATCGCGGTCAGGAACGGCCAGACCGAGGCCGGTAGGATGTGATAGTCGTGGTTCTTTGCGTGCGCCATGTCGGATCCCCGTCGGCTCCCTCGTGTATTCGTCTTAGTTGATGGTGTCGGCCGCGCCGCTGTCAAGCGCAGCGCTGCGCGGCTCGGTCCGATGGAAGGTATAGGACAGCGTGATGTCGCGGACATGACCGGCGTCGCGGTCGTCCACCAGCTCGGGGTCCACGTAGAAGCTGACCGGCATCTCGACCCGTTCACCCGGCTGCAGCGTCTGCTCGGTGAAGCAGAAGCACTCGACCTTGATGAA
The DNA here is from genome assembly GCF_000967735.1 of Paracoccus sp. S4493. NCBI lineage: Bacteria > Pseudomonadati > Pseudomonadota > Alphaproteobacteria > Rhodobacterales > Paracoccaceae > Paracoccus > Paracoccus sp. S4493. The sequence goes on along the minus strand of NZ_JXYF01000067.1, from coordinate 18,401 downwards.
GTAATAGCCCGAGACCTCGGGGGCGACGTTGTAGCTGGCCGTTCCGGTCAGCGGCACGTCGGAATTGTTCACGGCCTCGTAGAAGGCCAGTCCGCTTTCGCCGATCTTCAGGTCCATGCGGGCCTGCATCGGGCGGAAGGTCCATTCCAGGTTGGAATCGGTGTTGGCGTCGAACCGGACGCGCACGACCTCGTCCAGGATCTGGTCCGATGCGGTCTCGGACACCTGCGTGGTGCCGCCGAACCCGGTCACCCGGCAGAACCAGTCATAGAAGGGCACGGCGGCCCAGGCCAGCGCGCCCATCGTGACGACGACGCCCAGCAGCATCGCAACGGTGCGGCCCTCGGGGCTCAGACGTTTCATTGGGTCACCTCCTGCACGGGGGCCTGGCCCTGCGCCGGGGCCTGCGGTTCCATCGGGGTCAGCGACACGCGCGGCTGGTGATCGAAACCCTCGACCAGGCCGCCCTCCTGGACCTTGACCACCGTTAGGCCAAAGACCAGCGCGACAAAGCCCAGCAGCACGATGCCCAGCCCCACGTTGCGGGACCGGCGGCGACGGTGGATCTCGTGTTCGGTGCGCAGCGCCATCACCAGCCTCCCATCCAGCTCTGCACCAGCAGGGCCAGGAAATGCAGGAACAGGTAATAGAGCGACAGCTTGAAGACGCGCCGTTCGACCAGATAACCGTCGGCGATCGCGGCGTCCTCGTCGCGGTGCAGAACCTGCCAGCCGCCGCGGATGAAGGCCGCGTTCAGCACGACCGCAACCGCCATGTAGAGCGGCCCGCCGACCGAGGTCACGCCCAGCCACAGCGCAAAGGGTGCCAGGACCAGCGTATAGGCGAAGATGTGGCGACGTGCGGCGCGGCGACCGTGGGTCACGGTCAGCATCGGGACACCCGCGTTGTGATAGTCCTCCTTCATGAACAGCGCCAGCGCCCAGAAATGGGGCGGCGTCCAGAAGAAGACCAAGGCGAACATCAGAAGCGATTCGATGCTGATCCCGCCCGTCGCGCAGGCCCATCCGATCATAGGGGGAAAGGCGCCCGCGGCGCCGCCGATGACGATGTTCTGGGGCGTCCAGCGCTTGAGCCAGACCGTATAAACGACGGCATAGAAGAAGATGGTGAAGGCCAGGAACCCGGCCGCGAACCAGTTCGCCACCAGGCCCAGCATCATGACCGAGATTATCGACAGGACCAGCCCCAGGCCCAGGGCCGCGCTGTGCTCGACCCGGCCCGACGGGATGGGGCGGCTTTGCGTGCGGTTCATGATCGCGTCGATGTCGCGGTCATACCACATGTTCAGCGCGCCCGAGGCGCCGCCGCCCAAGGCGATGAACAGCACCGAACAGAAAGCGATGAAGGGATGCACGTCGACGGGGGCGACGAACAGACCGACAAAGGCGGTGAACACGACCAGCGACATCACACGCGGCTTCAACAGCGCGACGTAATCGCGGAACTCGCCCTCGGGGGCGGCGTCATATGCGTTTATATCGGTCATCGCGCCTGCAATCTCTGTTCCTTGCTCTGTTCCTTGGCCGTGCCGGCAGGATGCCGCCACGGGCCTGGGTGGGTCCGACCTCAGTCGGCGCGGGCCAGGTCGACCTTGGCCGCCCCGTCCAGGCTGGCGGTCGCTGCGGGTTCGTCACCCATGGTGCCGCCCTGCTCGGCGACCCAAGCCGCATAGACTTCGGGGCTGACGGCCTTGACGACGATCGGCATGTAGGCGTGGTTGATGCCGCACAGCTCGCTGCACTGGCCGAAATAGGTGCCTTCCTGCTCGACGTTGAACCAGGCCTGGGCGATGCGGCCCGGAACGGCGTCCTGCTTCACAGCAAAGGCCGGGATGGTCCAGGAATGGATCACGTCGCTGGCGGTCACCTGCAGCAGCACGGTCTGGCCGACGGGCACGACCACCGTGGTATCGGTCGCCAGCAGATATTCGTCGGGGGCATAGCCGTTCTCGGCCAGCTCCTCCTCGGGCAGCATCAGCGAATCGAATGCGATGCCGTTGTCGGGATATTCATAGGACCAGTACCACTGGTGGCCGGTGGCCTTGATCACGACATCGGGATTTTCCGGCATCTCCTGGCTGCGGAACAGGATCGGTAGGGAGAAGGCGCCGATGGCCACCAGGATCAGCACCGGGACCAGGGTCCAGCCGATCTCCAGCGGGGTGTTGTGGGTGTATTTCGCGGGCACCGGGTTCGCCTTGGCGTTGAACCGGAAGATCACGAACAGCAGCAGAAGGCAGACGAAGACCGTCACGACCGTGATGATGATCAGCACGAAATGGTCCAGCCATTGCTGATCGCGCGCCAGTTCCGTGGACGCCGGCTGAAAGCCCATGCCCCTTGCGACCGGCTTGCCGATCGTGGGCAGATCGCCCAGCACGTCCTGTGCCATCGCAGTCCCGGCCAACATGCCCGCCGTCGCGAACCCTGTCGCTGCCGCGAATGCACGGCCCATCATCGCTTTTGCCATCATTCCATCCCGTTGCAGTGGCCCGGCCCCAATGACCGCAGGGGCTGCCGGGAGGCTGCCCCTTTTCCTTTCACAGTGACCGTTCTATGACCATATCTCGCCCTTACGGGCAAGACATACCTACAGCATTTCCCCGCCCGAAGGAAACGCGACCCCCTGCCGCGCCCGTCCAAGGGCCCGTCCCCGCCCGCCAACCGCCAGGAGATCCGCCATGACCCGTCCGTCCTTCGACCCGTTCTCGACCGATCTGGACCGGGACGGCGCGCTGCGGATCCTGCGCGATGCGGTGGCCGGCGCCGATGACGGAGAGCTGTTCCTGGAACGCAGCCAGCAGGAATCGCTGGTCTTCGACGATGGCCGGCTGCGCAATTCCAGCTTCATGGCCGGGCGCGGCTTCGGCCTGCGCGCGGTTCTGGGCGAGGTCACGGGCTATGCCCATTCGACCGACATCTCCGAGGCCGCGCTGCGCCGCGCGGCCGAGACCGCGCGCCTGGCCGTGGGCCGCGGCGGCGGAACGGCCGCGATGCACCCCGCGATGGAGCCGGTGAACCTCTATCCTGCGATCGACCCGGCCGAGGGCATCTCGACCGCCCGCCGCATCGCGCTGCTGCGCGAGATCGACGCCTTTGCCCGCGCGCTGGACCCGCGGGTGGTGCAGGTGACCATCTCCATGGGCAGCAGCCTGCAGGAGATCGCCATCCTGCGCCCCGAGGGCGGACTTGCCACCGACATCCGCCCCATGGCGCGCCTGAACGTCGCGGTGATCGTCGAGAACAACGACCGCCGCGAAAGCGGCAGCGCGGGCGGCGGGGGTCGTCACGGGCTGGAACAGCTGATGGCCCCCGACCATTGGCAGGGGCTGGTCCACGAGGCGCTGCGCATCGCCCTGGTCAACCTGCGGTCGATCCCCGCGCCGGCGGGGGTGATGGACGTCGTGCTGGGGCCGGGCTGGCCCGGCATCCTGCTGCACGAGGCGGTGGGCCACGGGCTGGAGGGGGATTTCAACCGCAAGAAGGCCTCGGCCTTCGCGGGCCTCATGGGGCAGCGCGTGGCCGCGCCGGGCGTGACGGTGGTCGATGACGGCACCATCGCGGGCCGCCGCGGCAGCATCAACATCGACGACGAGGGCACGCCCCCCGCCCGCAACGTGCTGATCGAGGACGGCATCCTGACGGGCTACATGCAGGACCGCCAGAACGCGCGGCTGATGGGGGTCGCCCCCACCGGCAACGGGCGGCGCGAGAGCTTTGCCCATGTGCCCATGCCGCGCATGACCAACACCTACATGCCCGGCGGCGATGCGGACCCGGCCGCGATCCTGGCCGACCTCCGGGACGGCATCTATGCCGTGGGCTTCGGCGGCGGCCAGGTCGACATCACCAACGGCAAGTTCGTCTTCAGCTGCACCGAGGCCTATCGCGTCCGGAACGGTGTCGTCGGCGACCCGATTCGGGGCGCGACGCTGATCGGCGACGGGGCGACCGCGCTGCAGCAGGTGCGCGCCATCGGAAACGACATGGCGCTGGACCCCGGCATCGGCAATTGCGGCAAGCAGGGGCAATGGGTGCCCGTCGGCGTGGGCCAGCCCACGCTGATGATCGGCGGCCTGACGGTCGGCGGCTCGGCCGCCTGAGGGCGCGCGCTAACCGATTGTTAACCACCACGGGGCTATCCTGGGGCTGTCCTGCAGAAGGTGCCCCATGACCATCGGCCTTGCCCCTGCCCGTTTCGGCCTGCCCGCCTCGGCCGTCGACGACGACCTGTCCGTGCTGCGGCTGATCCGGTCGCGCCGCGTGGGCCCCACCACGTTCCACCGCCTGATCGCCGAACATGGCAGTGCCCGCGCCGCGCTGGAGGCGCTGCCCGGGATCGCGGCCCAGTCCGGCATTGCCGACTATGCCGTCTGCCCCGAAGGCGTCGCCGCGGCCGAACTGGCCGCCGGTCGGCGGGCGGGGGCGCGGCTGGTCCGCCATGACAGCGCCGATTATCCCGACAGCCTGCGCCAGATCGACGGCGCCCCCGCGATCCTGTGGGTCCGGGGCGATCCGGCCTGGCTGTCGCGCGACGTGATGGCGGTGATCGGGGCGCGCAACGCATCGTCCCTGGGGCTGCGCATGGCGCGCGGCATGGCCGCCGGGCTGGGAGAGGCCGGGTTCACTGTGGCCGCCGGGCTGGCGCGCGGTGTCGATACCGCCGCCCATGCCGCGGCCCTGCCCACTGGGACCATCGCCGTGATGGCCGGGGGCGTCGACGTCATCTATCCGGCCGAAAATGCCGATCTGGCCGCGCAGATCGCCGAATGCGGCGTGCTGATGTCCGAACAGCCGCCCGGCACGGAACCGGCGGCGCGACATTTCCCGACCCGCAACCGCATCGTGTCAGGCCTGTCACAGGGCGTCGTGGTGATCGAGGCCGCACAACGGTCCGGCACTCTGATCACCGCCCGGAACGCGCTGGACCAGGGACGAGAGGTCATGGCCGTGCCCGGACATCCGATGGATGCACGGGCGGCGGGCTGCAACGCGCTGATCCGCGACGGGGCGACGCTGGTGCGCAGCGCCGCGGACGTGGCCGACGCGCTGGCGCAGACCCGGCCCCTGCCCGCGCCGTCGCCCGTCGTCATGGCCGCACCCGACCCCCTGCCGCCCCCGCCGCGTGACCAGGGCGGTCCGATCCAGCTGGAAAGCCGCATCCTGCAGCGCCTGTCCCCCTCTCCGACCGAGGAGAACGACCTGATCCGCGACCTGGGCGTGCCGGCGGCGACGGCCAGTGCGGTGATCCTGTCGCTGGAACTGCAGGGCCGCGTCACGCGGCTGGCCGGGGGGCGTCTGGCGCTGTCCTGACCCCCCGTCTTGCGGTCTTGTGCTGTCACCCCCCGTTGACACTGCCCCGCCCGGCACCCATCTTGCCGCCCCATTGCAGTTGTCCGAGGTCATCATGCCCGTCGTCGTCGTCGAATCCCCGGCCAAGGCCAAGACCATCGAGAAATACCTGGGTTCCGACTATCGGGTTCTGGCCAGCTTCGGCCATGTCCGCGACCTGCCGCCCAAGGACGGCAGTGTCGACACCGACCATGATTTCGACATGAAATGGGAGGTCGCGGCCGACAGCCGCAAGCACCTCAAGGCGATCAAGGACGCGCTGAAGGACGACCAGACGCTGATTCTGGCCACCGACCCCGACCGCGAGGGCGAGGCGATCAGCTGGCACCTGCTAGAGGCGCTGGCCCCGGCCTTGAAGAAGGGCAGCGCGGTCAGCCGCGTGACCTTCAACGCCATCACCAAGACCGCCGTGACCGAGGCGATGGCCAAGCCGCGCCAGATCGACCAGCCGCTGGTCGACGCCTATCTGGCGCGCCGCGCGCTGGATTATCTGGTGGGGTTCAAGCTGTCGCCGGTCCTGTGGCGCAAGTTGCCGGGCGCAAAGTCGGCGGGCCGGGTCCAGTCCGTCTGCCTGCGCCTGATCGTCGACCGCGAGATGGAGATCGAGGCCTTTAAGGCGCGCGAATACTGGTCCGTCCATGCCCGCCTGGCGACCCCAGGGGGCGACGAATACGACGCCACGCTGGTGTCGCTGGCCGGCAAGAAGCTGGACCGGTTCGACCTGGCCGCCGCCGATCAGGCCGCGATGGCGCTGAGCGCGGTGGCAAGCCGCGACCTGAGGGTCGCATCGGTCGCAGCCAAGCCCGCCAGCCGCAACCCCTGGCCGCCCTTCATGACCTCGACCCTGCAGCAGGAGGCCAGCCGCAAGATGGGCATGGGCGCCAAGGCCTGCATGTCGGCGGCGCAGCGCCTGTACGAGGCCGGGCTGATCACCTACATGCGAACCGACGGCATCGACATGGCCCCCGAGGCCGTGATGGCCGCCCGCGACGCGATCAAGGCCAAGTTCGGCGACAAGTACCTGCCGAAATCGCCGCGCATGTACAAGAACAAGGCCAAGAACGCGCAGGAGGCGCATGAGTGCATCCGGCCGACCGACATGATGCTGTCGCCGGACAAGCTGAAGATCACCGCGGACGATCAGCGCAAGCTGTACGACCTGATCTGGAAGCGGACCATCGCCAGCCAGATGGAGGCCGCCCGGATGGAGCGGACCACGGTCGAGATCGCCAGCCCCGACGACCAGGTCGGCCTGCGCGCCACCGGCCAGGTGATGCTGTTCGACGGCTTCCTGCGCGTCTATGACCAGGGTCGCGACGACGACGACGGAGAGGACAGCGCCCGCCTGCCCGCGATCACCGAGGGCGAGGCCGCGCGTCTGGTCGCCGACGCTTTCGACGACGAACTGGCCAAGGCCCGCGAGAAGGGCGGCGACACGGTCGCGGCCCCCGCGGGGCTGAAGGCCGGGCCGGGCCTCTTGGTCAGCGACAAGGCCCAGGCCGCAGCGCGACAGCATTTCACCCAGCCCCCGCCGCGCTATACCGAGGCCACGCTGGTCAAGCGGATGGAGGAGCTGGGCATCGGACGCCCGTCGACCTATGCAAGCATCGTCACCACGATCCAGGACCGCGAATATGTCCGCAAGGACAAGAACCGCCTGATCGCCGAGGACAAGGGCCGGTTGGTCACGATCTTCCTGCTGAAGTATTTCCCGCGTTACGTCAGCTATGACTTCACCGCCGATCTGGAGAACGAGCTGGACGAGATCAGCGCTGGCGACCGCCTGTGGCGCGAGGTTCTGAGCCGCTTCTGGAAAGACTTCTCCAAAGCACTGGAGGGCACGTCCGAGCTGCGCATCACCGAGGTGCTGGAGGCGATCGACGACGCGTTGGCCCCGCATCTCTATCCGCCGCGGGCGGATGGGGGCGATCCGCGCGAATGCCCGCTGTGCGGTCAGGGCCGCCTGAACCTCAAGACCGCGCGGTCGGGTGGGGCCTTCATCGGCTGCACCAACTATCCGGAATGCCGCTATACCCGCCCCCTGTCCGCCCCGGACGGAGAGGCGCCCATCGGCGACCGCGTGCTTGGAGAGGATGCGGGCGATCAGATCAGCCTCAAGACCGGGCGTTTCGGTCCCTATGTCCAGCGCGGCGAGGCGACCGAGGAGGCCCCCAAGCCCCCCCGCGCGTCGATCCCGAAGGGATGGGAGGTCGCGACCCTGGACCTGGACCAAGCCGTGCAGCTGCTGGCCCTGCCCCGCCCCGTCGGTCCCCACCCCGAGGACGGGGTGCTGATCGAGGCCGGGATCGGCCGCTTTGGCCCCTATGTGAAGCACGGGTCGAAATACGCCAACATCGCCGATGTCGACGAGGTCTTCACCATCGGCATGAACCGCGCGGTCGAGGTGTTGGCCGCCAAGCAGACCCGCGGCCGCGCCGCAGCGGCCGCACCGCTGCGCGAGCTGGGAGAGCATCCGGACGGTGGTCCGATCCAGATCCTGGGCGGCAAGTACGGCCCCTATGTCAAATGGGCCAAGGTCAATGCGACCCTGCCCCGCGACGTCACCCCCGAGGATCTGACCGTCGAACAGGCGCTGGAGCTGATCGCGGCCAAGGCTGCGAAATCGCCGTCCAAGGCCAAGAAACCGGCCGCCAAGAAGGCCGCGCCCAAGGCAGCCGCCAAGAAGCCCGCCGCCAAGAAACCGGCGGCAAAGAAGCCCGCGGCCAAGAAGCCTGCCGCGAAAAAGGCCGCGGCCAAGCCCGAGGCCGAGTAGGACCGGGTGGCGGCGCTAACACGCCGCCCCCGCGATTGACACTTGCGCCAGCGCACGCAACAACTTGGGCCGATAACGGGATCAAGGACGGGAGGACCGATGAAAAAGGTCTATGCCACTGCGGGCGAGGCTCTGGACGGGCTTTTGCATGACGGGATGTTCATCGCGGCAGGGGGGTTCGGCCTGTGCGGCATCCCCGAGCTGCTGATCGACGCCCTGGTCGAATCCAAGGTCAAGGATCTGACCATCGCCAGCAACAATTGCGGCGTGGACGGGTTCGGCCTGGGCAAGCTGCTGGACACGCGTCAGATCAGGAAGATGATCAGCAGCTATGTCGGCGAGAACGCCGAATTCATGCGCCAGTACCTGTCCGGAGAGCTTGAGCTGGAGTTCAACCCGCAGGGCACCCTGGCCGAACGCATGCGTGCGGGCGGCGCCGGCATCCCGGGCTTCTATACCAAGACCGGCGTCGGCACCGTCATCGCCGAGGGCAAGGAGGTCAAGAATTTCGACGGCCAGGATTACATCCTGGAACGCGGGATCGTGGCCGAATTGTCCATCGTCAAGGCCTGGAAAGCCGACGACACCGGCAATCTGGTGTTCCGCAAGACCGCGCGCAACTTCAACCCGCCCGCCGCGATGTGCGGCCGCGTCTGCGTCGCCGAGGTCGAGGAGATCGTCCCGCGCGGCAGCCTGGACCCCGACCTGATCCACCTGCCCGGCATCTATGTCCACCGGATCATCCAGGGGTCGCACGAAAAGCGCATCGAACAGCGCACCACCCGGAAGAAGGAGGCCGTGTGATGACCGAGGCAGCAAAAGGCTGGGACCGCAACCAGATGGCCGCCCGCGCGGCCGAGGAGCTGGAAGACGGCTGGTACGTCAATCTGGGGATCGGCATCCCGACCCTGGTCGCGAACTATGTCGGCGACAAGGACATCACGCTCCAGTCCGAGAACGGCATGCTGGGCATGGGCCCCTTCCCGTTAGAGGGCGACGAGGATCCCGACCTGATCAACGCCGGCAAGCAGACCATCACCGAACTGTCCCGCACCAGCTATTTCGACAGCGCCACCAGCTTTGGCATGATCCGCGGCGGCAAGATCGCCGCGGCGATCCTGGGCGCGATGGAGGTCTCGGAGGAGGGCGATCTGGCCAACTGGATGATCCCCGGCAAGCTGGTCAAGGGCATGGGCGGCGCGATGGACCTGGTCGCGGGCGTGGGCCGCGTGATCGTGGTCATGGACCACACCAACAAGGCGGGCGAGTCCAAGGTGCTAAAATCCTGCACCCTGCCGCTGACCGGCAAGGCTGTGGTCGACCGGATCATCACCAACATGGGCGTTCTGGACGTGGTGCCCGGCGGGCTGCGCATCGTCCAGCTGGCCGACGGCATCACCGAGGACGAGATCCGCGCCGCGACTCAGGCCACGCTGGTCTGACCTATTCGCACCGACCACCGACCGGGGGGCATTCGCCCCCCGTTCTCATGCCCAGGAAAGACGCCATGGACCCCGCCGCGATAGAGACCCTGTTCACCCGCCCCGACGGCAGCTTCCTGTGCGCGCGGTGGGGCCGCCCGGTGGCGCCCGTGGTGTTCGGCCTGGCCGATGACAGCCTGGACATCTTTCGCGCCGCGATCCGTGCGGGCTTTGCACATGCGCGCCACCCGGTGGTCGACACCGACCCCGAAACCGGCGCGAACCTGATGCTGTTCTTCGTGCGGGACTGGTCCGAACTGGCCGGGGTGCCCGATCTGGACCGGCTGACGGGTCTTCCCGGCCTGCCGGACCGTCTGGCGGGCCAGGGCGCCGACCAGTACCGGCTGTTCCGCTTTGACGAGGCGGGCGGCATCCGCGCCTGCCTGACCTTCGTCAGGATGGGGGGCGCGCTGGCCGACGCGCATCCAGCGGCCCTTGCGGAACGCATCACGATGCAATCCGCGCTGACCTTTTCTACCGAGGTGACGCCATCCGCCGCGCTGGCGGCGCTGATCCGCGCCGCCTATGACCCGGTGCTGCCGGTGGCCGCGACACAGCCGGCCCATGCGCTTCGGCTGTCGGCGCGGATGGCCGCCTAGGGGGTCAGCCCCTCGGGGTCGGGCAGGCCGTGGCTGCGCGCGGTCGCGGTCAGCGTGTTGGCCAGCAGGCAGGCGATGGTCATCGGCCCCACGCCCCCGGGAACCGGGGTGATCGCACCGGCCACCTGCACTGCCGCGGCAAAGTCGACATCGCCCACCAGTCCGTCATCGGTCCGGTTGATGCCCACGTCGATGACGGTGGCGCCCGGCTTGATCCAGTCGCCCTGCACGAAATGCGGCCGCCCGACGGCGGCCACCAGGATGTCGGCCTGACGGCACAGCGCGGCCAGATCGGTCGTGCGCGAATGCGCCACCGTCACGGTCGCGCTGTCGCGCAGCAGCAGCTGCGCCATGGGCTTGCCCACGATATTGCTGCGCCCGATGACCACCGCATTTCGGCCGGCCAGCGACCCCAGATGGTCGCGCAGCAGCATCAGGCAGCCAAGCGGCGTGCAGGGCACCATCGCCTTCTGCCCGGTGGCCAGGCGCCCGACGTTCAGGATGTGGAACCCGTCCACGTCCTTTTCGGGCAGGATGGCGTTGATGACCGCCGCCTCGTCCATGCCCTTGGGCAGGGGCAGCTGGACCAGGATGCCGTTCACGGCCGGATCGGCGTTCAGCTTGGCGATCAGCGCCATCAGCGTGTCCTGATCCGTCGATGCCGGCAGCCGGTGTTCGAACGAGGTCATGCCGACCTCTCGCGTCATGCGCCCCTTGGACCGGACATAAACCTGGCTGGCCGGATCCTCGCCCACCAGGACGACGGCCAGGCCGGGCACGATGCCCTGCCCTGCAAGATCGGCGACCTGCGTGGCGATCCGGGCGCGCAGGCGGGCGGCAAAGGCCTTGCCGTCAAGGGTCTGGGCGGTCATGGGCGGTCCTTGTTCAGCTGGCGTTCTTCCTGGGCGATGGCGGCCTCGATCAGCTGCCGCCACAGGCGGTCGTACAGCTGGGGGTCCAGACCGTGACCCTCGGCGTGGCGGCGGACATTCGCCACGACCTCCTCGACGCGGGCGTCGATGCGCGCGGGCATGCCGTTGCCTGCCTTGATCTGCGCGGCGCGGTCGATCAGCGCATGGCGTCGCGCCAGCAACGCCATCAGCTGTTCGTCCAGCTGGTCGATCTGGGCCCGCAGCGCGGGCATGTCGGGAATGTCACAGGTCCGGGTCATGTTGTCCGTCCCATGCACCGTCGCGCGCAAAATCGCAAGGCCCAGCCTAGCCCTGCGGGCTCTGCTGCAGCTGATGTCGCAGGCGGCGCAGCTGTTCGCGCAGTGCCTGGGCGGTCCGGTCATCCAGGCCGGTATTGCCGGTCACGCAGGCGATGACGCGTTCGGACTGACTTTGCAGGTCGGCGCCCTGCGGGGACAGCGACACGATCACCCGGCGTTCGTCGCGCGAATCACGCTGTCGGGTGACCAGGTTCGCCGCCTCCAGCCGCTTGATCAGCGGGGTCAGGGTGCTGCTGTCCAGCCCAAGGCTGTCGCCGATGCCGCCGACGGACTGATGATCGTTGGCCCACAACGCCATCATCACCAGAAACTGCGGATAGGTCAGCCCAAGCGGGTCCAGCAACGGCTTGTAGATCCGCCCAAAGGCAAGATTGACGGCATAAACGTCAAAGCACAGCATCTGTTCGAAAGGCGACAGGCTGGACAAGGCGGGATCATCGCTCATGAACATGGTGTAATTGCACAAAGGGCAGTCCGCAACTGTTGCAATTTCGAAGGGTTAATTTATATAGTGCGCTATCTATTATCGAAGAAAGGAAATGCCATGCCGGAAAAGATCCTCTATCGGACCGCCGCGACGGCCACCGGGGGCGGCCGTGACGGCAAAACCGCCTTAAATGACGGCACTTCGGCCATCGACCTGGTCGTTCCGAAGGAATTGGGCGGTCCCGGCGGCGACGGGCTGAACCCGGAAAAGCTGTTCGCGCTCGGCTACGCCGCCTGCTTCATGGGCGCGATGCGCCATTACGCTGCGTCGCAAAAGGTCAAGGTGCCGGATGATGCGGCGGTCAATGTCAGCGTCGGCATCGGCACCCGCAGCGATCCGGGCTTCGGGCTGGACGTCCAGATCGCCGTGTCCCTGCCCGGCCTGGACCCCGCCGTGGCGCAGGACCTGATCGAGGGCGGTCACAAGGTCTGTCCCTATTCGCATGCCACGGCCGGCACGCTGACCATCACGCCGACCCTGGTGTGATCCAAGAAGAAACCCCGGTCCATCGGACCGGGGTTTTGTCGTCTCAGGCAGGGGCGGGGTCGCCACCCGGCGCGGGCTTTGTTCGCGGGATGGCCGTGACCGAGGGGATCACGCTGGCCGGGGTGTCGTCGTCATCCCCGCCAATCGCATCACCGCGCAGGATGCGGGCGATCTCCTCTCCGGTCAGGGTCTCGTATTCCAGCAGGCCCTTGGCCATGCGCTCGAACTCGACCTCCTTCTCCAGCAGGATGCGGCGGGCTTCCTGATAGCCCTCCTCGATCAGGTCGCGGACCTCCTGCTCGATCAGTTCCTTGGTCGAGGCCGACACCGAGAAGCCGCCGGTACTGCCGTTATAGCCCTCATGCGCCTCGGCATAGTCGACTGCGCCGACCTTGTCGGACATGCCCCACCGCATCACCATCGCCCGGGCCAGTGCGCTGGCCTGCTGGATGTCTCCGGCGGGGCCGTTCGAGACGCCCTCCTCGCCGTACTTGATGATCTCGGCGGCCTTGCCGGCCATGGTCATGGCGATCTTCTGCTTGGCCTCGTCCTTGTGGAAGTTCAGGCGGTCCATCTCGGGCAGGCTGACGACCATGCCCAAGGCGCCGCCGCGCGGGATGATCGTGGCCTTGTAGACCGGATCGCATTTCGGCAGCGACAGGCCTACGACGGCGTGGCCGGCTTCGTGATAGGCGGTCTTTTCCTTCTGCTCGGGCGTCAGGACCAGGCTGCGACGCTCGACACCCAGCATCACCTTGTCCTTGGCATTCTCAAAATCAGCCATGCTGACAAAACGGCGTCCGATCCGGGCTGCACCAAGGGCAGCCTCGTTCACCAGGTTCATCAGGTCCGCGCCCGAAAAGCCGGGCGTACCGCGCGCGATCAGGCGCAGGTCGACATCCGGTCCGACCGGGACCTTGCGCGCATGAACCGACAGGATCCGCTCGCGGCCCTTGATGTCCGGGTTCGGCACGTGGATCGTGCGGTCGAACCGGCCCGGACGCAGCAGTGCGGGGTCCAGCACGTCCTTGCGGTTGGTCGCGGCGATGATGATGATGCCTTCGTTTGCCTCGAAGCCGTCCATTTCGACCAGCAGCTGGTTCAGTGTCTGTTCGCGCTCATCGTTGCCGCCGCCGATGCCCACGCCACGGGCGCGACCCACGGCGTCGATCTCGTCGATGAACAGGATGCAGGGGGCCGATTTCTTGGCCTGCTCGAACATGTCGCGCACGCGGCTGGCACCGACGCCCACGAACATCTCGACGAAGTCCGACCCCGAGATGGTGAAGAACGGCACGCCCGCCTCGCCCGCGATGGCCCGCGCCAGCAGCGTCTTACCAGTGCCCGGAGGGCCCACCAGCAGCGCGCCCTTGGGGATCTTGCCGCCAAGGCGGCTGAATTTCTGCGGGTTGCGCAGGAACTCGACGATCTCCTCAAGCTCCTCCTTGGCTTCGTCGATGCCCGCGACGTCGTCAAAGGTCACGCGACCGTGCTTTTCGGTCAGCAGCTTGGCCTTGGACTTGCCAAAGCCCATCGCGCCGCCCTTGCCGCCGCCTTGCATGCGATTCATGAAGAAGATCCACACCCCGATCAGCAGAATGAACGGCAGCCAGACGCCCAGCATCGACATGAAGCCGCTGCTTTGCTGCTTGACCACGCGCACGTCCACGCCCTGCTGGATCAGCCGGTCGCTGATATCCTCGCCCATCGGGCGCACGGTCGCGTACTGTTCGCCGTTGGTACCGGTGATGGCCACGTCCTCTCCGTCGATCGTGACGGCGCTGACCTGGTCGTTCTGCACCCGTTCGATGAAGTCGGAATAGCTGATCTGGCGGCTGTTCATGGTGCCCGACCCGTCGCTGAACAGATTGAACAGCGCGAGGATCATCAGGAACAGAACCACCCAGAAGGCGAAGTTGCGAGCATTGCCCAATACGGGTCCTCCGACGGAATGCGGTTTGACTTGAAAATAGGGATTATCGCGACAGGTTCAATGCGCCTTCACCAACCTGCGGAAATCTGCCGCGCCCCGGACCGGAATCAGGGTGATTCCGGGGTGGTCGCGCAGCAGCGGCGCGGCGATCAGCCGTCCGTCCTGCCAGATGCCGGGGCTGGCCGCAGCCTCGTCACGCAGCAGGCCCGAATCGCGCCACGGCAGGCGGGCCAGCGGCTCGGTCCCCAAGGCCGCGATCGTCTGGCCGGGGGCAAGACCGCGCACCCGCCACCGACGGTCCCAGACCTGGTCGGGCGTTGGGCCGGTGCGCAGCGCGGCCGCGGCCTCACGCGTGACCCGCAGCCCCCCGCCCGTCGGAGAGATCATCGCCCCGTCCAGCGTCACCCGCCCCTGCGCCAGCATCGCCTCCAGCGCGTGGACCAGCGTCGCGCGGCGCGGCGGATAGTCGGCGCCCGTTACCCACCGGCATGCGGCGACCAGAATGCGGCGCCGGATCTCTGGCGGCGCGTCGCGCAGGGGGCCGCGCGACAGGATCAGGCTGCCGCGATCGACCTTGGCATCGGCGCTCAGCAGGGCCGCGTAATCGGCCAGCGCGTCGCGCGCTTCGGCAATATGGGCGGCGGATCGGGCTAGGCCCGACACCTCCAGCCCCAGGGCCGCGATGGCCTGACGTGCCCGGATGCGGTCATAGTCGGCATTGTCGTTCGTCGGATCGTCGATCCAAGTGATGTCTCGCGCCGTCAGCCAGTCGCGCAGCTCCGCCCGCCCGGTGCCCAGCATCGGCCGCAGCCAGCGCATGTCGAACGCGTCGCGCCATTCCGCCATCGCCGACAGCCCATCCACGCCGGACCCGCGCGCCAGGCGCATCAGCAGGGTCTCGGCCAGATCGTCGGCCGTGTGGCCAAGCGCCACCGCCGGCAGGTCGTTGCGCCGCGCCCAGCCCGACAGCAGCCGCAGCCGCGCATCGCGGGCCTGCGCCATCAGGTTGCCGACCTGCGTGTCGCGCCGCCACAGCAGCACCGCATGCGACAGGCCCAGGGCACGCGCGGCGCGGGCGACCTCCTCGGCCTCGGCCGCGCTGCCCTCGCGCAGGCCGTGATCGACGGTGGCGACCATGACGCGCCGCCCCTGCGCCCATTCGGCGGCCACATGCATCAGGGCTATGGAATCACCGCCCCCCGACACCGCCAGTCCAAGCGCCGGCAGGTCCCCCGCCAGCCGGTCCAGGACGGACCTGATGCGGGCGCCGGGGTCGCGGATCACGGATATTCGGCCAGATCGGCCGCCGCTTCGGGGTCCATAGACGGATCGAGCAGCGGGTCCAGAACGCCCAGATCGCTGACGCCGCAGCCAAGGCGGGTCACGTGGCCCTCGGCCTCGACGGCCTGCGGGCTGCCGGGAAATCGGGCGGGAATCTCTGCCAGGTACAGGCAGGCGGCGGTCGCGTCACCCTGCGCCTCGATCACGCGAGCGATGCCCAGCAGGCTCTCGCCCGCCCGTGCGCCGTCCGGATCGGCGGCGAACCCCTCCAGCCAAGCGGCTGCAGCATCGCGCGGCTGGCCGGCCAGATCCAGCGCCTGACCGCGCAGGAACAGCGCCTCGGCGGTCAGGGGACCGCCGGCATGGGTTTCCGCGACATCGGCGAACATCTGCGCCGCGCGGGCGTGATCGCCGGCGTCCATCGCGGCGCGAGCCGCGTCGAAATCGGTCTGCTCGGCCGCGGTGGAGGCCGGCTGCCCCGCCCCGCCATCCGCCGGGGCCGAGGGCGCCAGCTGCGGGCTGAGCCCCGCCTGCGCCTGCGGCACGGTCAGCGCCGACAGATCGCAGCCGGGTTCGGCCTCGCACAGGCGGAATTCCAGGTCGGACAGGCGCCGTTCGCTGTCGCCCGCGATGCGGTTGATGCGATTTTGCAGCTGTTCGGCCTGGTTCGTCAGGCGCATCAGCTGCGCCTCCATCGCGTTCATGCGGTCGATGGCGCTGGCCCCGCCCGCCGCCTGGAACCCGGCGGCGCCCGACGCGACCAGTTCGCCCCGCAATCCCTGCAGCTGACTGCGCAGCTGCGTGACCTGCTGACGCATGTCGGCCAGCGTCGCGGCGTCGGGGGCGGCCTGAACAGGCGCCCCAAGCGTCAGGGCCAGGATCAGCGCGGGGATCAGCCGCATCACATGCCTGCCCCGACAACGCCCCCGGCAGGGGCGGCGCTTGCCACGGGGGCCATCGCCACGGCGGGGGGTGCGGCTTCGGTCACGACGGTGACGGCACGGCGGTTCTGGGCATAGCAGCCCTCGTCCGAACAGGTCGCTGCGGGACGCTCCTTGCCGAAGGACAGCGTACGGATGCGGCCCGGGGCCACGCCCTGCGCGACCAGGTATTCCTGCACCGCACTGGCCCGCCGTGCGCCAAGCGCAAGGTTGTATTCGCGGGTGCCCGTCTCCTCGGCATGGCCCTGGACCACGGCGGTAAAGGCGGTGTGGCGCGTCAGCCAGGCGGCCTGCGCCGCCAGGATGGTCCGCGCCTCGGGGGTCAGGGTCGTCTGGTCGGCGGGAAACAGGACCGTGTCGCCGACCGTGCCGCGGAAATACTGGGCCGTCGCCTCGGCGCCCAGGACGCCGCCGGCCAGATCGCCCTGGAACACCGCGCCCCCGCCCGTGCTGGCATAGGGGTCGACCACGGGCGGCGCCACCGTCGGCGCGGGCTGGGCACAGGCCGCCAGCCCCAGAAGGGCGGCCAGCAGGACAGGCTTGGTCGCGGCGTTCATCATCTCATCCTCATGGCAACAGGGGACCCCAGGACGGGTCCGAGGCGGCAAAGTCAAGATTCATCGGTCGCATGTTGCGCCCGGTGATGTCCACCGAATGCAGACGCGGCTGGCCGTTTCCGCCGGGGGTGGCGCGCGTGAACATCACCACCCGACCGTTCGGGGCCCAGGTCGGGCCCTCGTCCAGGAAGCTTTCGGTCAGCATGCGTTCGGACGATCCGTCGGTGCGCATGGTGCCGATGTGAAAGCGTTCGCCGATCTGCTTGGTGAACGCGATCAGGTCCCCCTTGGGCGACCAAGTGGGCGTGCCGTAACGCCCGTCCCCAAAGCTGATGCGCGACGGCTCGGCCCCGTCCAGCCCCATGATGTACAGCTGCGGCGCGCCGGACCGGTCGCTTTCGAACACGATGCGCTGCCCGTCCGGGCTGAACCCCGGAGAGGTGTCGATGGCCGGCGAATTGGTCAGCGCGCGTTGGGCGCCGGTGGCCACGTCCATCAGCCAGATGTCGGTATTGCCGCCCTGTTCGCGCGAATACGCGACCCACCGCCCGTCCGGGCTGAAGGTCGGCGCAAACGCCATCGTGCTGGCATCGCGGGTCAGCGGCCGGGCGCTGACGGTGGCCACGTCCATCAGCTGGATCTGGGGAAAGCCGCTGTCATAGCTGGTGAACAGCAGCCGCCGCCCGTCGGGCGAGAATTTCGGCGCCAGCACCAGAGACGAGCTGTCGGTCATCCACAGGATGTTCGCGCCGTCGTAATCCATCACGCCGATCCGCTTGATCCGTGCGCTTTTGGGGCCGGTTTCCTGGACGAAGGCCACGCGGCTGTCGAAATAGGGCTTTTCGCCGGTCAGCCGGGAATAGATCTGGTCGGCGATCTTGTGGGCCGCGCGGCGCCAGTCGGCGGCACGGGCGTCGAACTGCATCCCGTCGCCCTGCGGCTGGCCCGACACGACGTCGAACAGCCGAAAGCCCACGCTGATGTTGTCGCCCATCTGCCGCACCTCGGCCGAGACCAGCGCCTGCGCGTTCACCGCCCGCCAGTCGTCATAGCTGACGGCCTCGGTAAAGCTGGCGGGGCGGGCGACATGCGTCTCGACGGGGATCTCGCTGAACAGGCCGGTGCCGGTCAGGTCGTCCGCCACGACCTGACGGATGCGGGCCGCGATCTCGGCATCGCCATGAAAGGCCGGGATGGCGATCGACATCGGCTCTATCACGCCGTCGGTGATCTCGATGCGCAGGGGGGTGTCCTGCGCCA
>NZ_JXYF01000066.1:0-50708 GCF_000967735.1 Paracoccus sp. S4493 | reverse complement strand
GGATTTGACGGCAGCGGTCACGGCAGCCTCATCCTGCGGCGCGGGGCGCGGGGCGGCGGGGGCTGCCGCGGGCGTCGCGTCGGGGGCAGGCTCCGTCCGGGGCGCCTGGCTGCCTTCGGCGGCGCGTGCCATCGCGTCGGGATCATAGCCCGCCTCGGCGTCCGGCGTCGGTTCCGGTTGCACCGCCGCGGCCTGCTCCTCGGCCGGGACGGGCTGGGTCGGCTGCGCCGGGGCGGTTTCCTGCGGTTGCTGCGGCGGGGGGCTGCTGGGTGCCGGGGCGGTGTTCGTACGCCAGCCACTGGTCAGGCCACTGATCAACATGTCAACTCTCCTACGATGATGGCGGGCTGTTAACGTTTCAGTCACCACGCGATCCAGAAGAGGGTCCTGAAAGTTTTAGCGATTGCCCGGACGCGGCAACGCCCCGCGATTGCCGGGCATGCAGGCTGTTTTCGACAGCATATTGATTTGACTTTGATTCTTTCCGCGTGGCTGCCCAGGCGGCACCACTGGGCTGTTCGGGGATCGCCAGGCGACCTGCCCTTAAGGACAGCCGCCGCCCGCAATGCAAAACGCCCGCGACAGGGTCGCGGGCGCCAGGGAAATGCGGGGTGCCGGTCTTAGCGACGCAGGCCCAGCTTGCCGATCAGGGCGGTGTAACGCGCCTCTTCCTTCTTCTTCAGATAGTCCAGCAGCTTGCGGCGCTGTGCGACCATCATCAGCAGACCACGACGCGAGTGGTTGTCTTTCTTGTGCGACTTGAAATGCTCGGTCAGGGTGGCGATGCGCGAGGACAGGATCGCGATCTGCACTTCCGGCGAACCGGTGTCGCCTTCCTTGGTGCCGAACTCTGCGATGACGCGGGCTTTTTCTTCGACGGTGATCGACATCGGGATCTCCTTTCGGATGAAGGGTGAGGGCACAGGCCGGGATGTCGTCCAGCAAGGTCCATGAAACACCGCACGGACCGGATGTCCGGCGGATGCGCGCGTCTAGCCCATAAGGGGCGACAAGGAAAGCCCGTTCAGCCGCCGATGGCCACGATGCGAATGTCGCCAAGGCGCAGGGCCTCGGGGTTCAGCAGGCGCCCCACGGCCTGGCCGTTCACCTCCAGCAGCGTGCTGCCATCCGCGTCCTCGCGCAGCGACAGCTGCACGTCACGCGCGACCTGCGCATCCAGGTGCAGGACCAGCTGGTCGTGATCGCCGTGGAAATCGGCCAGCGTCGGAAAGCCCTCCTGGACCTGGCGCAGCAAGAAGGTGTCGTCGCCCGCGTTGCCCGACGCAAAGTCATGCGCGCCGGGCATCAGCGTGTCGTTGCCGTCCCCGCCGTTCATCCAGACGGTTTCGGGGCCGTCATGGCCGATCAGCACGTCGTCGTCCGCGCCTCCGTCCAGATCATCCGTGCCGCCGGTCGAGACCAGCAGGTCGTTGCCCTCATGCCCGGCCAGGACGTCGTCGCCCTCGCCTCCGAACAGCGAATCATCGCCCTCGCCGCCCATCAGGGTGTCGTCGCCATCCTCTCCGAACAGCATGTCATTGCCGCCCTGACCGGCCAGCAGGTCGTCGCCCTCGCCACCATAGATAAGGTCCTCGCCGCCAGGCCCATAGACCGCGTCGCCCTGAACCCAGTCATCGCCGGCCCCCGCCTCGATCGTGTCGGCGCCCAGGCCGCCCCGCAGGTCGTCCGCGCCGCCCTGCCCGCGAATCAGATCGTCGCCGGGCGTCCCCATCAGGAAATCCAACCCGTCCGATCCGTCGATCACCGATTCGTCCGGCGCGGCCGGCACCTCGGGCTCCGGTTCGGGCTCTGGCTCTGGCTGGGGTTCGGGCATGGTGGGGGGCAGGCTCTCGCCCTCCTCCTCATCGGGGACGGGGGTCTCGTCGTCGTCATCCTCGGCATGCCGACTGGTCAGCGCGCTGACATCGACCATCATCCCGGCCATCAGCACGCCCAGAATCCCGCCCAGAATGATCATCGACCCAGACCCCGTTCGCGACCGGCCCCATGCCGATGCCCCGATACTAACGCGCCATGGCCCGGCATCGTACGGAAAAGTTGATAAAACCTTAATGCGGGTTGGCGGCCCGGCATGAAAAAACCCGCCCTGTGAGGGGCGGGTGGTACTGTCGTTTCCGCGTGACCTGCCGGATGATCCGGCCAGGACCCGACCGATTAGCCTTGGCGAGCCTTGAAGCGGCGGTTGGTCTTGTTGATCACGTAGATGCGGCCCTTGCGGCGCACGACCTGGCAGTCGCGGTGCCGGCTCTTGAGCGAGCGGAGCGAGTTGCGAACCTTCATCGGTTTTCTCCATCGTCGCGGCGCGTCGCAGCCGCATTGGAAAACGAAATGCCCCCGGTTTTGGCCGGGGGCGGCGAAATAATGGTGGGCGGTACTGGGATCGAACCAGTGGCCACTACGATGTCAACGTAGTGCTCTACCGCTGAGCTAACCGCCCGTTCCTTGGTGATTCCATCACGTTTCCTTGCGAAAACCCGGTGCAATCCCCTCGGTCCGCAGGTCTTTAACCGAGGTGTCTGGGGTATTCAAGGCCTATCGGTGGGCAATTTTTCAGGTTTATATGCGATGACGCGCCGGATGCCGAGGTCTGCCTTGTCCCAGCCTGATCTGCCCTATGTCGTGACCCGCCCCCGCCACTGGCTTTCGGGGGTGATCTTCGCGTCCCCGCATTCGGGCCACGACTATCCCGACTGGTTCCTGCAGGGCACCCGCCTGCCCATCCAGACCCTGCGATCGTCCGAGGACGCCTTCATCGATCGCCTGATCGCGCCCGCCACGGCCTTCGGCGCGGTCACGCTGGCCGCGCGCATCCCGCGCTGCATCGTGGACCTCAACCGCGGCGCGGACGAGATCGACCCCCTGGTCGTGCGCGGCGTGCCGCGTCACCCGCTGAACCAGCGCACCCTGGCCGGGCTGGGGGTGATTCCCCGCGTGGTCAGCCAGGGCCGGGTGATTCACGACCGCCAGATCGACCGGGCCGAGGCCGATCGCCGGATCGACGCCTGCTGGCGCCCCTATCACGCGGCGCTGTCCGGGCTGATCGCGCAGGCCCGCGCCCGATTCGGGCAGGCGATCCTGATCGACATGCACTCCATGCCCCATGATGCGCTGTCGCATCTGCAGGGGATGCGGCCCGACATGGTGCTGGGCAACCGTCACGGCCTGTCGGCGGCGGCGCGCATCTCGGACGCGGTCAGCGCCGCGGTCGAGGCCGAGGGCTGGACCCTGCGCCGCAATGCCCCCTTCTCGGGGGCCTACATCTGCTCGGCCTATGGCCGCCCCGCCCAGAACGTCCATGTCGTGCAGCTGGAGATCGACCGCTCGCTCTACATGGACGAGGCGACGATCACCCCCCGCCCCGATTTCGACGACTTCGCAGCGCGAATCGCCCGGGTGATCGGCCGCCTGTCCGGCCTGGGCCAGGATCAGTCGGGCGGGCGCGTCGCCGCGGAATGACCGCTGCGGCCTTCAACGGTGCCAAGCTGCTGCTGACCCATGGCGACCGGCTGCTGACCTGCCTGCGCGACGATCGCCCCGACATTCCCTTTCCGGCGCACTGGGACCTGCCCGGCGGCGGCCGCGAAGGACAGGAGACGCCCGTCCAATGCGCCCTGCGCGAGCTGGACGAGGAGTTCGGGCTGCACCTGTCCCCGCAAGCGCTGACCGGTCTGGCGTTTCCGTCGCATTCCGCGCCCGGACTGATGTCCTGGCTGTTCGCGGGGCAGATCAGCGCGGCCCAGATCGCCGCGATCCGGTTCGGGGACGAAGGTCAGGGATGGTGCATGATGCCGGTGGCTGACTATCTGACCCACCCGCGCGCGATCCCGCATTTCTGCCGCTGGATCACCGCGATGCGGCAATGACGGCGCGGGTCAGCGGGCGCAGGCTGTCGCCCTTGACCGCCCAACTGGTCGCAAAGGCGAAGGTGGCCGCCGTCTCCAGCCAGAAGACCGGGCGCAGGCGCGCCAGCGTATCGTCCAGGCCCGTCGCGAACAGCAGCCCGATCAGGCCGATGCTGACGATGATCGTCCAGCCGCAGATGCGATAGATGCGGTTCGACGCGGCCTTTTCCGGGCCGTCCACGGTACCCCTGACGAACAGCACCAGGCAGAACACCGCCAGCGCGGCAAAGAACAGCCCCGCCGCGACGACATGGATCAGCGCCGACAGGCCCGGACCCGCGATGCATTCCAGCGCGGTGCAGGGCCCGTCCGGCCCGTCGGTGGGCACCAGGGCCACCAGCGCGATGGAGACCGCCGCCAGCCGCGCCATGGCCTTGTCGGTGATCCATTCGCCCGCATCGGGGCGGAACCCCTCATAGCTCCACAGGAACACGGCCTGCGCGATCAGCGTGCCGACGAAGACCTCGCGCATCGGCGAATAGTAATAGGCCGAGATGCTGGTCCGCAGCGGCTCGGGCCACAGCACTGCATAGGCGATCAGCGCCAGCGGCAGAAAGAACCCCAGGGCGCCGATGGCGCGGCGCACCGCCAGAAAGGACAGGACCAGCTCGTTGCGGATCTTCTGCACGCTGCCGTCATCGTCCATCGCCACCCCCGCGTTTCGCGCCATGCTGGGACGCGGGGGCGCCGGGCGTCAAGCCAGTTCGGCCAGGATCGCCTGCGCCGCCGCGCGCGGATCGGCGGCCTGCCAGACCGGGCGGCCCACCACGATGTGGTCGACGCCTGCCGCGATGGCCGATGCGGGCGTCTCGACCCGCTTCTGGTCGCCCAGGGCGCTGCCCGCGGGGCGCACGCCCGGCGTCACGATCAGGCGCGATCCCGGCAGGGCGCGGATGTCGGCGGCCTCGCGCGGGGAGCAGATGATGCCGTCGGCCCCCGCCTCGAACGCGCGGGCGGCGCGTTCCACGGTGATGTCGTGCAGATCGCCCGCCTGCATCAGCCCCGCGTCCAGGTCGGCCCGGTCGAGCGAGGTCAGGATGGTCACGCCCAGGATCTTCAGGTTCGACCCCGCAGCCCCCTGCTTTGCCGCCGCCACCACATGCGGGTCGCCATGCACGGTCAGGAAGTCCAGGTCGAACTGCGCCAGGCCGCGCACCGCGGCCTCGACGGTCGCGCCGATGTCGAACAGCTTCATGTCTAGGAAGATGCGCTTGCCGTGCTCCTGCTTCAGCTCGTTGGCCAGGGCCAGGCCGCCGCCGGTCAGCATGCCCAGCCCGATCTTGTAGAAGCCCACGGCGTCGCCCAGGCGTCCCGCCAGGTCCAGCCCCGCCACGGCATTCGGCACGTCCAGCGCCACGATCAGCCGGTCATCCATCACGCATCCCCTTCTTTGTTCCGCGGGCCTTATGACATGCTTGAAACCACCCCGCGACCCCCCCAAATCTGATCCATCAGACCCGGACCGGGGCGTGCCGCAACAGGGCGCCACCAGCACGGGGGCTTTGCAAAAGGAGTACTGCCGATGAACATGGAAAAGTTCACGGAACGGTCGCGCGGCTTCCTGCAATCCGCCCAGACCATCGCGATCCGCGAGAATCAGCAGCGCGTGATGCCCGAGCATCTGCTGAAGGCGCTGATGGATGACGACCAGGGACTTGCCTCGAACCTGATCACCCGTGCGGGCGGCGACGCCAAGCGCGTGCGCGAGGCGGTGGATGCCGCCGTGGCGAAACAGCCCAAGGTCAGCGGGTCGGGCAGCGGTCAGGTCTATGTCGACCCCACGCTGGTCCGCGTGCTGGACGAGGCGGAGTCCGTGGCCAAGAAGGCCGGCGACAGCTTCGTGCCCGCCGAACGGGTGCTGATGGCGCTGGCGATGGTCAACACCAACGCTCGCGATGCGCTGGCTGCGGGTTCGGTCAACGCGCAGGCGCTGAACGCCGCGATCAACGACATCCGCAAGGGACGCACCGCCGACACGGCATCCGCCGAGGACAGCTATGAGGCGCTGGAGAAATATGCCCGCGACCTGACGGCGGCCGCGCGCGACGGCAAGATCGACCCGATCATCGGCCGCGACGAGGAGATCCGCCGCGCCATGCAGGTCCTGTCGCGGCGCACCAAGAACAACCCCGTCCTGATCGGCGAACCCGGCGTCGGCAAGACCGCCATCGCCGAGGGCCTTGCGTTGCGCATCATCGACGGCGACGTGCCGGAATCCCTGCGCAACAAGCGGCTGATGGCGCTGGACATGGGCGCGCTGATCGCGGGCGCGAAGTATCGCGGCGATTTCGAGGAGCGGCTGAAGTCGATCTTGAAGGAGATCGAGACCGCCGCTGGCGAGATCATCCTGTTCATCGACGAGCTGCACACGCTGGTCGGCGCGGGCAAGGGCGACGGCGCGATGGATGCCGCCAACCTGATCAAGCCGGCCCTGGCGCGGGGCGAGCTGCATTGCGTCGGCGCCACCACGCTGGACGAATACCGCAAGTATATCGAGAAGGACGCAGCCCTGGCCCGGCGGTTCCAGCCCGTGCTGGTCGAGGAGCCGACGGTCGAGGACACGATCAGCATCCTGCGCGGCATCAAGGAGAAGTACGAGCTGCACCACGGCGTGCGGATCAGCGACGCGGCCCTGGTCGCGGCGGCGACGCTGTCGCATCGCTACATCACCGACCGCTTCCTGCCGGACAAGGCCATCGACCTGATGGACGAGGCGGCCTCGCGCCTGCGCATGGAGGTCGACAGCAAGCCCGAGGAGCTGGACCAGCTGGATCGCCAGATCCTGCAGATGCAGATCGAGGCCGAGGCGCTGCGACGCGAGGATGACGCGGCCTCCAAGGACCGGCTGGAGCGGCTGGAGAAGGACCTCTCCGGCCTGCAGGAACGCAGCGCCGAGATGACCGCCCGCTGGCAGGCGGAACGCGACAAGCTGCAGGGGTCTCGCGACCTCAAGGAGCAGCTGGACCGCGCCCGCGCCGACCTGGATCAGGCCAAGCGCGAGGGGAACCTGGCCCGCGCCGGAGAGCTGTCCTATGGCATCATCCCCGGGCTGGAGAAGCAGTTGGCCGAAGCCGAGCAGGGCGACGGTCTGATGGTCGAGGAGGCCGTCCGCCCCGAGCAGATCGCCGAGGTCGTCGAACGCTGGACCGGCATCCCCACCGCCAAGATGCTGGAGGGCGAGCGCGACAAGCTGTTGAAGATGGAGGAGCAGATCGGCAAGCGCGTGATCGGCCAGCAGGAGGCCGTCACCGCGGTCAGCAATGCCGTCCGCCGCGCCCGCGCGGGCCTGAACGACGAGAACCGGCCGCTTGGCAGCTTCCTGTTCCTGGGGCCCACCGGCGTCGGCAAGACGGAACTGACCAAGGCGCTGGCCGAATACATGTTCGACGATGACAGCGCGATGGTCCGCATCGACATGTCCGAGTTCATGGAAAAGCATTCCGTGGCCCGGCTGATCGGCGCGCCTCCGGGCTATGTGGGTTACGACGAGGGCGGCGTGCTGACCGAGGCCGTGCGGCGGCGTCCCTATCAGGTGATCCTGTTCGATGAGGTCGAAAAGGCGCATCCGGACGTCTTCAACGTGCTGCTCCAGGTGCTGGATGACGGGGTGCTGACGGACGGCCAGGGCCGGACGGTGGACTTCAAGCAGACGCTGATCATCCTGACCTCGAACCTGGGCTCTCAGGCGCTGTCGCATCTGCCCGAGGAGGCGGATGCGTCGGACGCCCGCCATCAGGTGATGGAGGCGGTGCGCGGCCATTTCCGCCCCGAATTCCTGAACCGCCTGGACGAGATCATCATCTTCCGCAGGCTCTCGCGGACGAACATGGACGGGATCGTCAAGGTGCAGATGGCGCGGCTGGAGAAGCGCCTGGCAGGTCGCACGATCACGCTGGACATGGACGACGCGGCGCGGATGTGGCTGGCCGACCAAGGTTACGACCCGGTCTTCGGCGCGCGCCCGCTGAAGCGCGTGATCCAGCGCGCCCTGCAGGACCCGCTGGCGGAACTGCTGCTGTCCGGAGAGGTCATGGACGGATCGACCGTGCATGTCAGCGCGGGGCCGGACGGGTTGCTGGTCGGCAACCGCGTGGGCCAGGCCGGGCCCCGGCTTGGCGCGATCGGCGAAGGCCCGCGTCCGCCGATCCACTAAGGAAGACGGCCCCCGGAGCGATCCGGGGGCCGTTTCCGTCAGGGCATCTCGGCCAGGAAGGCCTTGACCAGCGCCGCCGAATTGTCGGAGGCCAGCGACATGAAGACGCCCATCTCGTTCTCGCCCTCGCCGCCGCCGGCCAGGTCCGACAGCGAGCGGAAGGCGATGAACGGCACCTGGTTCGCCCAAGCCACCTGCGCCACGGCGGCCGATTCCATGTCGACCACCTGCGCCTCGAAGGTCGTGGACAGCCAGTCGCGCACCCCCGCATTGTCCATGAAGGACGACCCGGACACGCCGTTTCCGCCCACGCGGATCTGCGGCGCGGTGGTCAGGCAGTCGTTCTGGGCATTGCAGTCGGCCAGATCGGTCGCCTCGGCCACGCGGGCGGCGACCTCCAGCAGGGTCGGGTCGGCGGGAAACCAGAACCGCGTCTCGGGCTCGCCCCGGTCCGAGGCCACGGTCGTCTCGCGCGTGTAGATCATGTCATGGTTCGGAAAGGGCGATTCCAGGAACCCCGGCAGGGCGAAGCCGTCCTCGGTCCGGCGCGCCATGACAGTCTCCAGCCACTGGCCCCACTGGTCCGCCACGACCACGTCGCCGATGTTCAGCGCCGGATCGACCCCGCCCGCGATGCCCGAGAACACGATCGCCTCGATGTCGAACCGCTCCAGCGCCATCTGGGTGGTCATGGCCGCGTTGACCATCGACACGCCCGACAGGAACAGAACGACCTCCTGCCCCGACAGGGTGCCGGTGATGAACTCGGTGCCGTTGATGGTCTGGGTTTCCGCGCCCTCCAGGTCAGCCTGCAGGCTGATCCATTCCGGCTCGAAGGCCGACATGACGGCGATGCGGGGCGTGTCGTCGACACCATGCGCGGCCAAGGGCGCGGCAGACAGCATCAGGGCTAGGGCGGGACGGATCATGGGGCGGGCCTTTCACGATATGCAATTCCGCCCCCGGCTTACGCTGCGGCACCCGTGATGGCCAGTGCGGCCGCCCTGTCGCCGCGTCACGGCTTGCCCGTTGCCCAAGGCGCGGGCATCGTGACGCAAATCCAAGGGAGATCATCCATGCTGCCACCGATCCTGCAGGGCCTGCGCATTCCGGTCGTCGCCTCGCCCATGTTCATCGTCTCGGGGCCCGACCTGGTCATCGCGCAGTGCAAGGCGGGCATCGTCGGCAGCTTTCCGGCGCTGAACGCCCGCGAAAAGGACGGCGAGCCCTCCATGCTGGACGCCTGGCTGACCCGGATCGAAGAGGAGCTGGACCGTCACAACCAAGCGAACCCCGACCACCCCGCCGCCCCCTTCGCGGTCAACCAGATCGTGCATCGCAGCAATGCGCGGCTGGAGCGTGACATCGAGATCTGTCACCGCCACAAGGTGCCGATCTGGATCACCTCGCTTGGCGCGCGGGTCGAGGTGAACCAAGCCGCCCATGACTGCGGCGGGATCGCGCTGCATGACGTGATCAACAACATGTTCGCGAAGAAGGCCATCGAGAAAGGCGCCGACGGGCTGATTGCGGTGGCGGCGGGTGCGGGAGGCCATGCCGGGCCGCAATCGCCTTTCGCCCTGATCCAGGAGATCCGCGACTGGTTCGACGGGCCGCTGCTGCTGTCGGGCTCGATCGCCACGGGGCGCGCGGTGCTGGCGGCGCAGGTGATGGGGGCTGATCTGGCCTATATCGGCAGCCCGTTCATCGCGACCGAGGAGGCGAACGCCCAGCCCGACTACAAGCAGATGATCGTGGACAGCACGGCGGCCGACATCGTGACATCGTCGCTGTTCACGGGCGTGTCGGGCAACTATCTGGCGCCGTCGATCCGCAAGGCGGGGCTGGACCCGGACAATCTGGCGGGGGCGGATGCCAGCGCGATGAATTTCAGCGACGGATCGTCGAAGCCCAAGGCCTGGTCCACCATCTGGGGTGCGGGCCAGGGCATCGGCGCGGTGCGGGCGGTGGAACCGGCGGGCGCGCGCATCGACCAGCTGGCTGCGGAATATCAAGCCGCGAAAGAGGCCGTTTCGCGCCTGTGACCTTTGCGGATGGGCGGGACGCTTCCCATATAGGGGATCGAACCGTCCCATCCGTGGAGGACCAGATGGCCTATGAGAAAACCCCCGACGCGATCGCCCGGCTGACCCCGGAGCAGTATCGCGTCACCCAGGAGAACGGCACCGAGCGGGCCTTCACCGGCGAATACGACCACCATTTCGATGCGGGCATCTATGTCGATGTCGTCTCTGGAGAGCCGCTGTTCGTCAGCAGCACGAAATACAATTCCGGCTGCGGCTGGCCCGCCTTCACCAAGCCCATCGACGGCAACGTGACCGAGCATCGCGACACCACCCACGGCATGGTCCGGGTCGAGGTGCGCTCCAAGCACGGCGACAGCCATCTGGGCCACGTCTTCCCGGACGGTCCGCGCGATCAGGGCGGGCTGCGCTATTGCATCAATTCGGCGTCGCTGCGCTTTGTCCCCAAGGACCGGATGGAGGCCGAGGGTTACGGCGACTATCTGGCTCAGGTCGAGGAGGCGCATCATGGTTGAACGTGCGGTTCTGGCCGGTGGCTGCTTCTGGGGCATGCAGGACCTGATCCGGCGCATGCCGGGCGTGATCGAGACGCGCGTCGGTTATTCCGGCGGCGACGTGCCCAACGCGACCTATCGCAACCACGGCACCCATGCCGAGGCGATCGAGATCATGTTCGACCCCGACCTGATCAGCTATCGCCGGCTGCTGGAGTTCTTCTTCCAGATCCACGACCCGTCCACGCCGAACCGGCAGGGCAACGACATCGGGCCGGGCTATCGTTCCGCGATCTATTACGCGGACGAGGCGCAGAAGCAGGTGGCGCTGGACACGATCGCGGATGTGGACGCATCCGGCATCTGGCCGGGACGCGTCGTGACCGAGGTCGAACCGGTGGGCGATTTCTGGGAGGCCGAGCCCGAGCACCAGGATTACCTGGAGCGGTTCCCCAACGGCTATACCTGCCATTTCCCGCGCCCCGATTGGGTCCTGCCCAAACGCGACGCGGCCGAGTGAGGCACGGGCGCCCCGGAACGCGGTTCCGGGGCGTTCTCTTGCGTCCCGCGACGGCCGGAGGGCTGCCGCCCCCCGGACCCCCCGCCCGGACGGTTCAGGTCAAACGGTTCAGGCCCGATTGGTTCCGGGACGGACGTTTTAGGAGCGGGGCGGCCTGACCCGGAACACCGCGCAGTAAAGCGCGGGCACGAAGACCAGCGTGACCAGCGTGCCGGCGATGATGCCGCCCATCATCGCATAGGCCATCGGCCCCCAGAACACCTGTCGCGAGATCGGGATCAGCGCCAGCGACGCCGCAGCCGCGGTCAGCAGAATGGGGCGGGCGCGGCTGTCAGAGGCCTCGAACACGGCGTCCCACTGGCTGCGGCCCTTGTGCAGCAGCTCTTGGATCTCGTGGACCAGGATGACCGAGTTACGGATCAGGATGCCGATCAGCGCCAGGATCCCCAGGATCGCCACGAAACCCATCGGCACGCCAAAGGGCACCAGCACCGCCACCACGCCGATCAGGCCAAGGGGGGCTGCGGCGATCACCACCAGCGACATCCGAAAGCTTTGCATCTGCGCCATGACTAGGACGGCCATGATCAGCAGCATCACCGGCACCACCGCGGCGATCGGCGCCTGGCTGTCGGCCGAGGTCTCGACGCTGCCGCCGACCTCGATGCGGACATCGGGGGGCAGGGTTTCCTGGTATTCGGCCACTTGCGCAGCCAGCGCCGTGACCAGGGTCGCGGGCTGGTCGGCGGTGCCGATGGCGGCCTTGACCGTGACGGTGGGCAGGCCGTTTCTCTGCATGATCAGCGGCTGTTCGGATCCGTATTCCAGCGTCACCAGTGCGGCCAGCGGCACGACCCGCCCGTCCGCCAGGTTCAGCTGCATGTTGCGGATCGAGGCCAGCGACTGGCGGTCATCGGCCACGCCGCGGGCGACCACGTCGATCAGGAAGATGTCGTCGCGCAGCTGCGTCACGCTGGTGCCGCTGAACAGGGCCGACAGGGCCTGGGCGATGTCCTGGCTGGTCACGCTGAGCCGGCGGGCCTGGTCCTGGTCCACGACCAGGCGGACCATGCGCGCGGGCTCGTTCCAGTCCAGCGCGATGTCGCGCAGGCGCGGCTCGGAGGCGATCAGCGTGGCAAGGCCCTGGGCCGCGTCGCGGGCAGCGTCGGTGTCGGGGCTGGTCACGCGGTACTGGACAGGCTTGCCCACGGGCGGGCCGATTTCCAGGTTCTTGACATAGATGTCGACGCCCGGAAATTCGGCGGCCGCCAGCGCGCTCAGCCGCGCCTTGACGCGGTCGCGCGCAGCCAGGTCGGGGGTCTGGATCACGATCTGGCCCATATGCGGCCCTGCCGTGGGCACGTCCATCGACAGCACGAAGCGCGGCGCCCCCTGCCCCACATAGGAGGTCCAGAACAGCACGTCGTCATCATCCGCCAGGCTCGCCTCCAGCCGGTCCATGTCGGCGCGGGTCCGCGCGATGGAGGCGTTCTGGCGTTCCGTGATGTCGACCAGCACCTCGGTCCGATCGGAGGTGGGGAAGAACTGCTGTTCCACGAACCGCATTCCCCAGACCGATGTCGCAAAGATCGCCAGCGTCACCGCGATGGTCAGCCACTTGAACCGCATCGCCGCCCGCAGCAGGCGGTGGAAGGCGCGCCGCAACCGGCCCGGCCCCTTGTGGCCATGACCCATGTCGGCGCGCAGGAAGGTGACCCCCAGCAGCGGCGCGAACAGCACCGCCACGATCCAGGACACGATCAGCGACACCGCGATGACCACGAACAGCGAGAACGTGAACTCTCCCGCGGCGGAGCTGTTCAGCCCGATTGGGATGAAGCCCGCAACCGTCACCAGCGTGCCGGTCAGCATCGGAAAGGCGATCGAGGTCCAGGCATAGCTGGCCGCGTCGGTCAGCGATTCCCCGATCTCCAGCCTTGAGATCATCGTCTCGATGGCGATCATCGCATCGTCGACCAGCAGGCCAAGGGCGATGATCAGCGCGCCCAGAGAGATCCGCTGCAGCGTGATGCCGTAAAGGTCCAGGATCACGAAGGTGATCGCCAGGCACAGCGGGATGGTCAGCGTCACCACCAGCCCCGCGCGCAGGCCCAGGCTGATGAAGCTGACGACCAGGACGATGGCCACGGCCTCGGCCAGGGCCTTGACGAAATGGCCCACGGCGTCTTCGACCACATGCGGCTGGTCGGCGAACTTCGCCATCTCGATGCCGATGGGCAGGTCGGCGGCGATGCGGTCCATCAGCGCCTCCAGTTCGGCGCCGAATTCCAGGATGTTGCCGCCTTGGCGCATGCCGATCTGCAGCCCGATCGCAGGCTGGCCGTTGTGGCGGAACAGCGATGTCGGCGGGTCCTGATAGCCGCGTGTGACGGTAGCCACGTCGCCCAGATTGAAGAACCGCTCTCCGACGCGCAGGTTCACGGCCTCGATCGATTCCGCCCCGTCGAACTGGCCGCCGACGCGCACCAGGATGCGTTCGGGTCCGGCCTGGATCACGCCGGACGGCGCGATGGCATTCTGTTGGGCCAGGGTCTGGATCACCTGCGCCTGGTTCAGGCCCAGGGCCGCCAGCCGCGCCGCGGAGAACTCCAGGAACACCTGTTCATCCTGCACGCCCAGCAGCTCGGTCTTGCCGGCGGCGTCCAGGGCTGCGACCTGACGACGGATCGCCTCGACCCGGTCGCGCAGCTCGCGCGGCGTGAATCCGTCGGCGGTGAAGGCATAGATGTTGCCGAACACGTCGCCGAAATTGTCGTTGAACTGAAAGCCCGCGAATTCCTGGGGGAATTCGGGGCGGATGTCGCCCATCATCTGGCGGACCCGCTTCCACACCTCGGGGACGGCGGGGCCGCGGATGGTGGGGTCCAGCTCGACATAGACGACCGCCTGGCCGGGCGTCGTGACCGACCGGGTAAAGTCCAGCTCGTCCAGCTCCTCCAGCTTGGTCTCGATCCGGGTGGTGACCTGCTTCAGCGTCTCGTCGATGGTGGCGCCGGGAAGGGCCGCGCCGATGATCATCGTCTTGATCGTGAAGTCCGGGTCCTCCTCGCGGCCCAGGTTCAGATAGCTGATGGTGCCCGCGATCATCGACACGATCAGCAGGAACCACACGAAACTGCGATGCTTCAGTGCCCAGTCGGACAGGTTGAAGCGGGTCTTGGGGGTGCTCACGGCTCCAGCCTCCGGCCGACGGGCTGGCCGGGGGCCAGGGATTTCACGCCGCGGATCACGACCTCGTCGCCCGCGTCAAGGCCGTGGGTGATGGAGACGCGCCCGCGAAAGGGGGCCGCCGCCTGCACGGGGGCCTGTTCGACCCGCGCCCCCGCATCGTCGCGGATCACCCGCCAGACGAAGGGCATGCCCTCGGTCGCGACCAACGCCTCGGCCGGCAGCGACAAAGACGGCGCATCGACCGTTCCGAACCGCGCCCGCACCAGCGCGCCAAGGCGGAACGGCGCGCCGGGCGGCAGCGTCAGGTACAGCCGCCGCGTCCGGGTAGCGCTGTCGGCGATGGGGTCGACCCGGTCCAGCGTGGCGGCGATCTCGACTTGGGGGTCGCTGCGATGCCAGACGGTAAAATCGGCGCCCGGCGCAAGCCCGACCAGCGCCTGTTCGGGCAGGTCGATCACCACCTCGGGGGTGTCCTGGGCCGACAGCTGGATCACGGGCGCGCCCGCATCCACGACCGCGCCCGGCACCTCATAGACGGCGCTGACCACACCGGCGAAAGGCGCGGTCATCTTGGCGAACCCTTCCGCATCCTCGGCCTGCAGCAGCTGCGAGCGGGCCTGCTCGACCGCTGCGGCGGCGGCGCTGGCCTCCTGCTGAGCCTGTTCCAGCTGGGCGTTCGAGGCGACGTTGCGCGCCGCCAGCGCCTGCGTGCGTTCCAGCGTCGCGCGCGCGGTGCGGTCCTGCACGTCCGCGGCATCGACCGCGGCGCGCGCGGCGCGGGTGGTCGCGGCCAGATCGTCCGTGGACAGCTGCGCCAGCAGATCGCCGGCCGCCACCTGATCGCCCAGATCGACGGGCCGCGCGATCATCCGGCCCAGGGTCTGAAAGCCCAGCTGGACCTGGGTGCGCGCCTCGACCACGCCGGGGATCCAGCGCGCGTCCAGGCCACGATCGTCCACGATCACGCTGACCACCGGGCGCGGCGGGGCCGCGGGCTCCTCGGCCTGACCGCCAAGGCCCAGCCAGTCGGGCAGCGACAGTGCCGCGGCCGGCCCGCAGGCCAGCGCAAGCACGCCGGCAAGGATCAGCGCCCTCATTGCACGCCCTCCGCGACCGGCTGGACCCGGCGGCCGGGATACAGCAGCTGCGCCCCGTCGCCCACGACCCGCTGTCCGTCGGACAGGCCCTCGGACACGAAGATCGTGCTGTCCGCAAAATGGTTGATGACCACCTTGGTCAGCGCCACGCGCCCGTCATCGTCGACCACCCAGACGGCCGGATCGTCGCCCGACCGCATCAGGGCGGTCCAGGGCACGACCACGCCCTTTTCCATCGCCATGCTCAGATGCCCGCGCACCGACGCGCCCAGAAGGACGATACCGGCATTGGGCGTCAGCAGCCGCGCGCGCACGGTCACCGTGCCGGTCTGCGGATCGACCAAAGGCGCGATCTCGGTCACGGTGCCGACCATGTCGGGACGGTCGACGTCCAGCGTCTCCATCCGCACGTCACGGCCCAGGATGTCGTGCAGCAGCGGGTCGTCGGGCGCGTGAAAGACGGCCTCCAGCCCCGACAGCGCGGCCAGCGTCAGCACCGGCTGCGCGGCGGCGACCACCTGGCCGGGGGCCACCGACTTGTCGGTCACGACGGCATCCTCGGGCGCCCGCAGCACGGCATCGTCGACGGCGCGCCGCGCCTGTTCGACCGCGGTTTCCGCGCGCTCCAGCGCCCCCTGGGTCTGGGACAGCGCCTGTTCGGCCTGATCGGCCGCCGCCCGCGTGCCGACCCCCCGCGCCAGCAGCGCATCGGCGCGGTCGCGGGCCTGACGGGCCTGGTCGCTGCCCGCGCGCGCGGCGGCCAGACCCGCCAGCGCGACGTTCAGCGCCTGATCCTGCTGGACCGCGTTCAGCCGGGCCAGGGGCTGGCCCGCGACGACGCGGTCGCCCTCGGCCACCAGCACCTCGGTCACGCGGCCGCCCTGGCGAAAGCCCAGCTCCAGTGTGTCGACGGCCTCGATCTCTCCGGACAGCTGCATGTCCAGGTCCAGGGGCTGGGTGCGGGCGGTCACGATGCGCACGCGGATATCGTCGGGGGCGGCCTGGGCCGTCGCAAGCGCGGGAATCATCATGGCAAGGGCAAGGGGCAGCAGCTTGAACATCGGAACCGATCCACGACATCTGTGGCTCAATCTGTCGACGGTTTTGGCCGCCTTGGAAAGCCCCCTTACCCTAGGTCACCGCAGCCTTGCGACGGAATTCCGCACTGTCCCAGCTGCCGTCGCGCAGGATTTGCGCCAAGGTCGCGACCGCCTGCGACACGTCGTCCAGATCGTTGTAAAGCGGCGCGAACCCAAAGCGCAGCACGTCGGGCGCGCGAAAGTCGCCGACCACCCCCGCCGCGATCAGTGCCTGCATCACCGCATAGCCCTGCGGATGGCGGAACCCGACCTGAGAGCCGCGCCGCGCCGGGTCGCGCGGGCTGTTCAGGACCAGGTCGGGGCATTGCGCCTCGACCCCCGCAATGAACGCCTCGGTCAGTTCGATCGATCGCGCCCGCAGCGCGGCCATGTCGACCGTGTCCCAGATGTCCAGCGACGCTTCCAACGCGCTCAGCGCGATGACGGGGGGCGTGCCCACGCGCATCCGCTCGATCCCCGGCGCGGGGCGGTATTCCTGGTCGAAGGCAAAGGGCGCGGCATGGCCCATCCAGCCCTGCAGGATCGGTTCGGCCTGTTCGGCGTGGCGCGGATGGGTCCAGATAAACGCGGGCGCCCCCGGACCGCCGTTCAGGTATTTATAGGTGCAGCCCACCGCGAAATCGGCATCCGACCCCAGCAGGTCCACGTCCACCGCCCCCGCCGAATGGGCCAGATCCCAGATGGCCAGCGCGCCGGCGTCATGCGCGCGGGCAGTCAGGGCGGGCATGTCGTGACGGCGGCCGGTGCGGTAATCGACCTCGGTCAGCATCAGCACGGCCAGGTCGGGACCGATGGCCGCCTCGACCTCTTCGGGAGCCACGACGCGCAGGGTCGCGCCCAAGGCGCGGGCGATCCCCTCGGCCACGTACAGGTCCGACGGAAAGTTGCCGCTGTCCGACAGGATCACCCGGCGGTCGGGCCGCAGGGCCAGCGCCGCGCTCAGCGCCTGGAACACCTTGATGGACAGCGTGTCGCCCATGACCACCTGGCCATCCCCCGCGCCGATCAGCCGCGCGATGCGGTCGCCGACCTTGCGCGGCTGGACATACCAGCCCGCCTTGTTCCAGCCGGTGATCAGCATCTCCGACCATTCGTCGGCCATCATGGTCGCGACCCGGTCGGCGGCGGCGCGGGGCATCGGCCCGAGCGAATTGCCGTCCAGATAGGTCATGCCGTCCGGCAGGTGGAACGCTGCGCGGGTCTTGGTGAAATCGGTCATCATGGGCTCCCTCTTGACGCGACGATAGCGCCGCGATTGGCTGCCCGAAAGAGGGGGAACCATGCTGTATCAGATCACCGACTGGGACGACGCCTATGCCAATGGCGCGCATATCCCGCATGCCGACACCTATGTCCCCCGCTGGACCGAGGCGGCGGCGGCCTTCCGCGCCGCCCATCCGCCGCAGGATCTGGGCCGGGGGCATCTGTTCCTGCCGGAGGGAGACCCGCGCGGGCTGATGGTGTTCATCCATGGCGGCTACTGGATGCGGTTCGACCCGACGCTGTGGTCGCATCTGGCGGGCGGTGCACTGGCGGCGGGATGGGCCTGCGCCATGCCGGGCTATCCCTTGGCGCCGGACGCGCGCATCGCCGACATGACCCGCATCGTCGCGGAGCAGATCGCAGAGGCGGCGGGTCGCATCGCAGGGCCCATCGCGCTGACCGGTCATTCGGCGGGCGGGCATCTGGCGGCGCGGATGATCTGTCCGGGGGTGCTGTCCGAGACGGATGCCGCGCGGGTCACCGCCTGCGTGCCCATCTCTCCGCTGACCGACCTGCGCCCGCTGATGCGCACGGCGATGAACGACACCCTGCGTCTGGACGCGGCCGAAGCCGCATCAGAAAGCTCCGCCCTGCTGGAACCTTGCACGGGCATCCC
This sequence comes from Paracoccus sp. S4493, assembly GCF_000967735.1. NCBI lineage: Bacteria > Pseudomonadati > Pseudomonadota > Alphaproteobacteria > Rhodobacterales > Paracoccaceae > Paracoccus > Paracoccus sp. S4493. Next base: position 32,305 of record NZ_JXYF01000066.1, on the reverse strand, counting down.
GGTCACGACTTGGGTCGGAGGGGCCGAAAGGCCTGAATTCATCCGCCACGCCCGGCTGCTGGCGGATGCCTGGGCGGGGCTGGGCGCGGCGACCGAATGCGTCATCGACCCCGGCCGCCACCATTTCGACGTGATCGAGGGACTGGCGGACCCCGCCAGCCCCCTGATGCGTCGCCTGCTGGGTTACAGTGGCTGACGATAGTCGAACGTGTCCGGGTCCGGACCGGTGCGATGGCCCCGGTCCAGCGCGTCGATGGCCGACATCTCCTCGGGCGTCAGGGTAAAGTCCAGCACGTCGAAATTCTCGGCCAGGCGCTCGGGCTTTTCCGATTTCGGAATGACCGACAGCCCGTGCTGGATGTGCCAGCGCAGGATCACCTGCGCCACCGTCCGGCCCGTGCGCGCCGCCGCGTCGCGGATCGCGGGCGCATCGAAGCTGTCGCCGCGGCCCAGGGGGGTCCAGCTCTGCGTGACGATGCCCAGCTGGCGGTTCACCGCCCGCATCTGCTCCTGCGTCAGGGACGGGTGCAGCTCGATCTGGTTCAGGGCGGGGGCCACGCCCGTCTCGTCGATCAGGCGGCGCAGATGCGGCTCGTGGAAGTTCGCGACGCCGATGGACCGCACGCGGCCCTCGTCGCGCAGGCGGATCAGCGCCTTCCAGGTCTCGACATAGGCGTCCAACGCCGGCAGCGGCCAGTGAATCAGATAGAGGTCCAGGTAATCCAGCCCCGACCGCTCCATCGTCGCGTCGAAGGCCCGCAGCGCCGCGTCATGGCCCTGCGCATCGTTCCATAGCTTGGAGGTGACGAAGATCTCGTCCCGCGCCACGTCGCTGTCGCGGATGCCCGCGCCCATGCCGCGCTCGTTCTTGTAGGCCGCCGCGCCGTCGATCAGCCGGTATCCGATGCGCAGCGCCTCGGCCACGACCTCGGGGGTCGTCGCATCCTCGATCTGCCAGATGCCGGTGCCCAGCTGGGGCATGGTCCGGCCGTCGTTCAGGGTCATCATGGGTTGGGTCATGGTGTCGTCCTTTCGGCTTCGGCCCACCCAACGCGCCGGGCCCCGCGGCGGGTTCATGCGACAAAATCACCCGTCCGTGCGCCGGTCAGCGCCAGAAGCCGGTCGGGCGCGATGGCAAAGACATGGCGCGGCGTTCCCGCCGCCGCCCAGACCTGCGCGAAATCCGCCAGACGCGGGTCCCAGAAGGCCCGCACCGGCGACAGATGCCCGACGGGCGCGACCCCGCCGATGGCAAATCCCGTGCGCGCGCGCACCAGCGCCGCATCCGCCCGGCCCAGCGCCTCGCCCGCCAGCGCCGCGGCCTTGGCCGGATCGACCCGGTTGCCGCCTGCGGTCAGGAACAGCAGGACGGAGTCGCTGTCCTGGCCGTGAAAGATGATCGACTTGGCGATCTGGTCCAGCGCGCAGCCGACCGCGTCCGCAGCCTCGGCGGCGGTGCGGGTGCTGCCCGGCATCTCGCGGATGTCGACAACGACGCCGGCCGCGTCCAGGGCCGCGCGGACCCGCTCCAGACTGTCGCTCATGGCATGCCCCCCTGCTGCTGCGCGGACCCTAGCGGGCGGGACCGGGCGGCGGAACCCCTCGGTTCGGGCACGGTTATAGGCTGTGCAGCATTCCCTGCCGCGAAAGGCCTTTCATGGACCAACCGGTCATCCCCTTCGATCTTGCCCGGATGTTCCTGGGCGAGCATCCACCCCTGTTCTATGCCGAGATCCTGGTCCGCACCGTGCTGGTCTATGTCTATGCGCTGCTGATGATCCGCTGGATCGGCGGGCGCGGCGTGGCGCAGCTGTCGATGGTCGAGTTCCTGCTGGTCATCGCCCTAGGGTCCGCCGTGGGCGACGCGATGTTCTATCCCGACGTGCCGCTGCTGGCGGCGATGGCGGTCATCACCGTGGTCGTCGGGCTGAACAAAGTCTTGGACCGGCTGATCGTGCGGTTCGACGGGGCCAAGCGCATCATCGACGGCCGCCCCGTGGCGCTGGTCCTGGACGGGCGCATCCTGCCCGAGGCGGCATCGCAGCGCGACCTGGGCCTGGCCGAGATCAAGGCGATGCTGCGCCTGGCCGGCGTCGGCAACCTTGGAGAGCTGCGCGCCGCCTATCTGGAGGCGGGCGGCGGGCTGTCCGTCTTTCGCCGGTCGCAGGTGCAGCCCGGCCTGTCGCTGCTGCCGCCCGAACATCTGGTGAACGGCCCGCCCCCGCCCGCAAAGGCGCTTGCGATGGACGGGCAGACATGTTGTGCCATGTGCGGCGCGTCCGCGGGCGCGCAGATCATCGCCACCCGTGCGCCCTGCCCCGAATGCGGCAACCGCATGTGGCAGGCCCCCGAATGGCCCGAAGGGGCCGAAAGCGCCCAGGGCGGCGCCAAACCGATGGAGTAAGCCATGAAGGTCTTCACGCTGGTCGTCGAGCTGGGCAGGCGGAAGGGCGACGGTCTGCCCAAGGGCGCCACCGGGGCGGGGCTGGTCTGCTATGCCCCCGCAAACGACGAACCCGAGGCCGTGCGAGAGACCGTGGCAATCCTGAAGCAGGCCGACATGGCCCCCCTGGACGTCACCGGCTATGGCACGCTGGACGAGCGTCTGGCCGACGGCCACGAGATCGACGAGGCGGAACGCGCGCTGATGGATCGGGCGCTGGCCGAAAACTCGGTCATCATCGCGCAGATGACGCCCTGGTTCGGGACCGCGCCGGACCCGGAGTCGCTGCTGCACTAAGCGCGCCCGCGCCCTACCCAAGCGGGAGTGGTTCGTCTAGACTGCACGCAGAAGACCAAATCCGGGCCATCAAGATCCGGGCCAAGAAACCTCGGCAGTCCAAAACAGGCGATCCATAATGAGCTTTTCCCGCATTCTTCTGTCCACCACCCTGATCGGCGCGCTGGCCGCCTGTGCATCGCCGATGTCGCGCATGCCCGCCGCGGGCGGCCCCCGCGCGCCCGCCGACGTGACCGTGACCCCGATCCCCCCCGCCAATCCCGGCGACGAGGCCGGCCTGCAGCGGTTCGTCCAGCAGTTCCGCGCCCGCGCCCTGTCGTCGGGCGTGTCGGGCCCGACCTATGATCGCGCCATGGCGCTGGCCCGCTACAACCCCGAGGTGATCCGCCTGGACCGCCGCCAAGCCGAATTCTCGCGCCCCGTCTGGCTGTACCTGGACAGCGCCGTGTCGGACGTGCGCATCACCACCGGTCGCCAGAAGCTGGCGCAGCTGTCGCCCGTCCTGGCCCGGATCGAGGCGCAGTACGGCGTCCCGCGCGAGATCGTGCTGGCGGTCTGGGGGATGGAATCGAACTTCGGCGCCAACCGCGGCCGGATGCAGATCATCCCATCGCTGGCGACGCTGGCCTATGACGGCCGCCGCGGAGAGATGTTCCAGAACCAGCTGATCGCCGCCCTGCAGATCCTTCAGGCGGGCGACACCGACCCCCAGCACATGCTGGGCAGCTGGGCGGGCGCGATGGGGCATACCCAGTTCATGCCGACCTCCTATCTGGAATACGCGGTCGACTTCAACGGCGACGGCCGCCGCGATATCTGGTCCGAGGACCCGACCGATTCGCTGGCTTCGACCGCGGCCTATCTGGCGCGCAGCGGCTGGCAGCGCGGCGCGACCTGGGGCGCCGAGGTCCGCCTGCCCGCGAACTTCAACATGGGCCTGATCGGCAAGGGCACCCGTCGGTCGGCCGGCGACTGGTCGGCACAGGGCGTGCGCACAATGTCGGGCGGCGGGCTGCCGGCGGGCAACGGCTCGATCATCATGCCGGCGGGGGCGCGGGGGCCCGCGTTCTTCATCACCGACAACTTCCGGTCGATCCTGCGCTACAACAACTCGGACAACTACGCCCTCGGCGTGTCCTATCTGGCGGAGCGCATCGCGGGCCGTCCGGGCATCCAGGGCGCCTGGCCGCGCCAGGACCGCACCCTGTCCACCGCCGAACGCCAGGAGATCCAGCAGCGCCTGGCGCAGCGCGGCTTTTATCAGGGAGAGATCGACGGCCTGTTCGGTTCGGCCACGATGGAATCGGTCTCGGCCTTCCAACGGTCCATCGGCGTGACGCCGGACGGCTATCCGACCTCGATCCTGCTGGACCAGCTGCGCCGGTGAGCGCCGACGACGGCCTCGCCCCGGCGGGGCCGTTTTCGAACGCGGAGCGCGCGGGGGTCTATCGCGCGATCCGCGAACGCCGCGACGTGCGGGGCCAGTTCCGCCCCGACCCGGTCGATTGCGACACGTTGCGCCGCCTGCTGCAGGCGGCGCATGACGCGCCGTCCGTCGGGCTGTCGCAGCCCTGGAACTTCATCCTGATCCGCGACGCGGCGCTGCGCGGACGCATCCACGACGCCTTCGCATCGGCCAATGCCGAGGCCGCCGACCACTTTCCCGACCGCAAGGCGCTCTATTCGTCGCTGAAGCTGGAGGGGATCCTGCAGGCGCCGGTCAACCTGTGCATCACCTGCGACCGGACGCGGGGCGGCGCGCATGTGCTGGGCCGCACCCATGACCCGGCGACCGATCTGTACTCCACCGCCTGCGCGGTGCAGAACCTGTGGCTGGCCGCGCGGGCCGAAGGCATCGGGGTGGGCTGGGTCAGCATCTTCCGGCCCGACGACCTTCGCGGTCTGCTGCACCTGCCCGACCATGTCGTGCCGGTGGCCTATCTGTGCATCGGCCATGTCACCGAACTGTACCGCCAGCCCGAACTGCAAAGCCGGGGCTGGGCGGCGCGCCTGCCGCTGGACGACCTGATCCTGGAGGATCGCTGGCCCGCGTCCTAGGCCAGATGAGGGCGGAACGCGCCCAGCACCTCGGCATAGACGGCGCGCTTGAAGGGCACGATGCTGTCCAGCACGTCCTCGGCCCGCATCCACCGCCATTGGTCGAACTCGGGATGGGCGGTATCGATGCGGATGTCGGTGTCCTGGCCCAGGAACCGCAGCGCCAGCCATTTCTGGCGCTGCCCACCATAACGGCCCTTCCAGATCCGGCCGACCATCTCGGGCGGCAGGTCGTAGAAGACCCAGTGGGGCGTCTCGTCCAGCACCTCGACCAGCGACGGGTCGATGCCCGTCTCCTCGGTCAGTTCGCGCAGCGCGGCCTCGCGCGGGGTCTCACCCTCGTCGATGCCGCCCTGGGGCATCTGCCACGCAGGCGGCTGGTCGGGGCTGCGATCGATCCGGCGCCCGGCAAAGACCAGGCCCCGGTCGTCGATCAGCACCACGCCGGCGCAGGGCCGGTACGGCAGGCCGCCCGGCCCCATGCGTCCGTCCATCGGATCAGCCCTGGTCCGGGGCGGCGTCGGCCCCCTCGCCCGCGCCTTCGCCGGTGACCGCCGGCGTCTCCGCAGCAGGCACCTGGTCGGCGCGGAAGTTCACCGCGGCCAGACCCTTCAGCACGTCGACCGCATAGGCCAGCTGATAGTCCTCCTCGCGCAGCGCGGCGGTGGCCTCGACCTCGGCGGCCTCCTCCTCCATCTGCTTGCGCATCTCGTCGCTGACATCGTTGCCCAAGGCACCGCGCAGGTCGGCCTCGGACCGGCTGAAGTCACTGTTGCTGCGGGCTTCCTCCTCCTCGACCTCGGGGGCCGGGGCGGGCTGGGCGACCAGGATGTCAGGCTGCACGCCCAGGGCCTGGATCGACCGGCCCGACGGGGTGAAGTACCGCGCCGTGGTCAGGCGGATGGCGCTGTCGGCGGTCACCGGCATGACCGTCTGGACCGAACCCTTGCCAAAGGACTTCTCGCCCACGACGATGGCGCGGCGGTGGTCCTGCAAGGCGCCCGCGACGATTTCCGACGCGCTGGCCGAACCGCCGTTGATCAGCACGACCATCGGCTTGCCCTCGGCCAGATCGCCCGCCTCGGCGTTCCAGCGTTCGCTTTCGTCCGGGTTGCGGCCGCGGGTGCTGACGATCTCTCCGGCGTCCAGAAAGGCGTCGCTGACGCTGATCGCCTGGTTCAGCAGGCCGCCGGGGTTGTTGCGCAGGTCCAGCACGAAACCGGTGACCCGGTCGATGCCGCCGGCTTCCTCGACGGCCTTCTTCAGTTCCGCCTGCAGCGTGTCATAGGTCTCGTCGTTGAAGGTGGACACCCGCAGCACGACCGCATGGCCCTCCACGCGGCTGCGCACCACGGTCAGCTTGATCGTGTCGCGCGACATGGTCAGGTCGAACGGCTCGCTCTCGCCCTCGCGCAGGACGGTAATGGTGATCTCGGACCCGATCGGGCCGCGCATCATCTCGACCGCGTCGTCCAAAGGCAGGCCCAGCAGCGATTCGCCGTTCACATGGGTGATGAAGTCGCCCGGCTGGATGCCCGCATTCGCGGCGGGCGTGTCGTCGATGGGGGCCACGACCTTGACCAGGCCCTCCTCCTGGCTGACCTCGATCCCCAGGCCGCCAAAGCTGCCGCGGGTCTGGGTCTGCATGTCGGAATAATCGTCGGCCGACAGGAAGCTGGAATGCGGGTCAAGCGAGGTCAGCATGCCGTTGATGGCGGCCTCGATCAGCTCCTTGTCCTCGGGTGCCTCGACATAGTCGGTGCGGATGCGCTCGAAGATGTTCCCGAACAGCTCCAGCTGCTGATAGACCGAGGCATTCCCCTCGGCCGTTTCCTGCGCCAGCAGCGGACCGGCGATCTGGGTGGTGGCCAGGGCTCCGGCCAGAACGCCCCCCAGGCCTGCGATCAGATAATGTCTCATGGCGGTCTTTCCTGCCTCAGTCCTGTTGCGGGTCGACGACGGGATTCAGCACGAACCAGTCGGCGGGGTCCAGCGTTTCATTGCCCTGGCGCAGTTCCAGATACAGCGTCTCGCTGCGTCCGGCCTCGGCGCCCTGGGCGGCATCGGCGACGAATTGCGATCCGAATTCCTGGGCGGGGGCTTCCGCGCCCCCCATCAAGCCCACCGGATCGCCCGCCTTCAAGACGTCGCCCACTTCTCCGAAGACCTGGGACAGGCCTGCGAAGATCATTAGATAGCCGCGCGCGGGCTCGACGATCATCACATTGCCGTAATCCAGGAACGGCCCCCGATAGCGGATCGTCGCAGGCCAGGGCGTCTGCACCAGCGCCGCGGGGGCGGTGGCGATCACCCAGCCCGGTCGGCTGACCCCCGCCGCGTCCGGCTCCCGATAGGGGCGCAGCACGGTCCCCACCACCGGCAGGGCCAAGCTGCCGCGCGCGCCCTCGAAATCGTCCATGGGCGCGCCCACGTCCTTTTCCATCCGCGCGATGCCGGTCGCGAAATCGTCCAGGCTCTGCGCGGCGGCGCGCAGGGCCTGCAGCTCCTCGGGGTCCTCGGCATATCGCGCGGGCATCGAGCTGCGGTCGGTCACGGCGCTGGCCAGCAGGCGGCGGGCCTCCTGGACGCTGTCCAGGCCGCTGCCCAGCATGCCGGCGGCGTTCGACTGCAGCTGGCGGACGGTGGCGATCTCGTCCAGATCGGCCTGCAGGGCCTCGGCCTCGGCCCGCAGGCCGGGGGTGACGCCCGACAGGATCATCCCCGACCGCGCATTGGCCAGCGCCCCCGCCGGATGCAGCAGCATCGTCGATTCGGGGCTTTGCTGCAGCGCGGTCATCGCGCCCAGGACGCGCGCCAGCTGGTCGCGCTGCGCCTCGAACCGATCGCGCAGCTCGGCCTCGCGGCCACTGGCCTGGCGCAGGCCGCCACGCAGGGCGGCCAGGCCCAGCTCGTATCCGCGAATGACCTCGGTCAGGGCCACCACCTGGTCGTCGGCGCTGACCGCCTCGGCCAGCTGGCCGATGGCCGCGCGCAGGAGCGCCGCGGCGGCCTCGGCATCCGCGACCGCCTGGTTGGCGGGGGTGGTCTGCGCAAGGGCCGGACCGGCAAGGGCGGCGCAGAGCGCCAGGGCAAGGCGGGTTCTCATGGGACGATCAGGCTTTCCCCGGTCATGTCGGAGGGCTGATCCAGCCCCATCAGCGCCAGGACCGTCGGCGCCAGATCGGCCAGGCGCCCGTCGCGCAGACCCGTGACGCCCGGCGCGCCATAGACGATGACCGGGACCGGGTTCAGCGTGTGCGCGGTATGCGGCCCGCCAGTCACCGGGTCGATCATCTGTTCGCAATTGCCGTGATCGGCGCAGATCACCGCCGCCCCCCCGACCGCGTCCAGCGCGGCCAGCATCCGGCCCAAGCCGCGATCCACCGCCTCGCAGGCGCGGGCGGCCGCGTCCAGATCGCCGGTATGGCCGACCATATCGGGGTTGGCATAGTTCACCACGATCAGATCGTAGCCCTGACCGATGACCTGGACCAGCCTGTCGGTAACCTCGACGGACGCCATCTCGGGCGCCAGGTCATAGGTCGCGACCTTGGGGCTTTGCGGCATGTGGCGATCCTCGCCCGGTTCGGGCGTTTCCTTGCCGCCGTTCAGGAAGAAGGTCACGTGGGGGTATTTCTCGGTCTCGGCCAGGCGGAACTGGCGCAGGCCCTTGGCCGCGACCCAGGCCCCAAGGGTGTTCTGCACCTGCCGCTTGGGAAAGGCCGCATGCATGAAGCTGTCGTGGCGGGTCGAATAATCGACCATGCCCAGCATCGCGGCCCAGGCCGGGCGTGTGGCGGCGTCAAAGCCGTCGAAGACGGGATCGCCCAGGGCAGACAGGATTTCACGCGCGCGGTCGGCGCGGAAGTTCAGGCAGAAGACCCCGTCCCCATCCCGCGCGCCCGCATAGCCACCGATGACGAAGGGCGGCACGAACTCGTCCATCTCGCCGCGCGCATGGGCCGTGGCGATGGCGGACGCGGCGTCCGGCGCGGCCTCTCCCTGTCCGGCAACGACGGCGTCGAACGCGCGCTGCACTCGGTCCCAGCGGCTGTCGCGATCCAGTGCGTAATAGCGACCGATCACCGTGCCGATCCGCGCCCCTGCGGGCAGCCCGTCCTGCAGCGTGGCCAGGAAGCCCGGTGCCGAATCGGGGGCCACGTCGCGGCCGTCGGTGATCGCGTGGATCACCACCGGCACGCCTGCCTGGGCCACCGCGCGCGCCGCGGCCAGCACATGGACGATATGACCGTGAACACCGCCATCCGAAACGACACCCAGAAGATGCGCGGTCCCGCCGGTGGCCTTCAGCCGGTCGATGAACGCCAGCAGCGGCGCGTTGCGGCCAAAGCTGCCATCCTCGATCGCCAGATCGATCGCGCCCAGGTCCATCGCGACCACGCGTCCGGCGCCGATATTCGTGTGACCCACCTCGGAATTGCCCATCTGGCCGCGCGGCAGGCCCACGTCGGGACCGTGCGTCACCAGCGTCGCATGGGGACAGTCGCGCATCAGACGGTCGAAATTCGGGGTCGCCGCCCGGTCCGGGGCGCTTTGTTCGGGTCGGGTGGACTGGCCCCAGCCGTCCAGAATGCACAGGATCACGGGTTTGGTCATCGGAGCCTCGCGGTTTTGCCCTTACTTACGCCTCGCGGGCGGCGGCGGCAACCAAGCCCGCCCTTGCCCGGTGCCCCCCTATGCCCGGTGCCCCCTACGCCCGGTGATAGGGCGACCCGGCGAGGATCGTGGCGGCGCGGTACAGCTGTTCGGCCAGCATCACGCGGACCAGCAGATGCGGCCAGACCATCCGGCCCAGGCTGATCTGCCAGTCGGCCCGCGCCCGCAACGACGGATCCAGCCCGTCCGCGCCGCCGATCACGAAGCACACGTCGCGCGCCTGGTCGCGCCAGTCCGCCAGCCGCGCGGCGAATTCGGGAGAGGTCGGCTGATCGCCGCGTTCGTCCATCATCACCACCGCCGCGCCGGGCGGGATGGCGCGGGACAGCAGCTCCGCCTCGGCGGCCATGGTGCCGGCGCGGCGATCCTCGACCTCGACGACGGACACGGCCGGCAGCCCCAGGCTGCGGCCGGTCTTGGCAAATCGCTGCAGGTAGTCGGCGACCAGCGCCGCCTCGGGGCCGGTCTTCAGCCGCCCCACGGCGGCGATGTCGATCCGCATCGCGGCGGATCAGTCCTGCGGCTGATAGCTGGACGGTTGGGCGGGTTCGCGCACGCGGGCCAGCGCATCGGCGGGCAGCCACATCTTTTCCAGCTGATAGAAGTCGCGGACCTCGGGGCGGAACACGTGGACGATCACGTCGTCCGTGTCGATCAGCACCCAGTCGCCGGCATCCTTGCCCTCGATCCGCGGGCTGCGGCCGGTGACCTGCTTCACGCGCTCGGCCAGCTTCTCCGCGATGGCGCCCACCTGACGCGAGCTGCGCCCCGAGGCGATGACCATGTGGTCGGCAATGGCCGTGCGACCGCGCAGGTCGATGCTGACGACCTCCTCGGCCTTGTCGTCATCAAGGGAATTCAGCACCAGGGCCAGCATGTCGTCACTGGTATGCTGGCTGGTCTGCTGGGTCGAGGTCGGCCGACCGGCCGACGGGGCGTCTTGTGACAGGGTGTAGTCCTCCGGTCCGCGCGCCGATAGCCCCCGGCGCAGGGGTTCACCCAACATAGCATCTTTTCGGCCCGTCTCAATCTCTCGCGGCATTTTCCTTGACATGCGCGCGCTTGCCAGCAGGCGGATGCTGGCCTAATCTGGCCCGATGATGCGTTATTTCGACATTCATGACCGCGCGCGCCTGCCGGGCCGCTTCTACGGCGAGATGCTGGGCGTGACCGCGCAGGGCTGACGGCTGCCCGCCCGTCACCCTTCCTGCATCACAGCCGAAAGACCTCAGCCATGACCCCTGCACGCACGCTTTACGACAAGATCTGGGATGCCCATGTGGTGGACCGCCAGGAAGACGGCACCTGCCTTCTGTATATCGACCGCCACCTGGTCCACGAGGTGACCAGCCCGCAGGCCTTCGAGGGACTGCGCATGACCGGCCGCCCGGTCCGCGCGCCCGAACGCACGATCGCCGTGCCCGATCACAACGTGCCCACCACGCTGGACCGTCAGACCGGCATCGACAACGAGGAAAGCCGCATCCAGGTGGATGCGCTGGACCGCAACGCCCGCGAATTCGGGGTGGTCTATTACCCGGTGAACGACATCCGCCAGGGCATCGTGCACATCGTCGGCCCCGAACAGGGCTGGACCCTGCCCGGCATGACTGTCGTCTGCGGCGACAGCCATACCGCGACCCACGGCGCCTTCGGCGCGCTGGCCCACGGCATCGGCACGTCCGAGGTCGAGCATGTGCTGGCCACCCAGACCCTGATCCAGGGCAAGTCCAAGAACATGAAGGTCGAGATCACCGGCCGCCTGGCCCCCGGCGTGACCGCCAAGGACATCGTCCTGCGCATCATCGCCGAGACCGGCACCGCAGGCGGCACCGGCCATGTCATCGAATATTGCGGAGAGGCGATCCGCAACCTGTCGATGGAAGGCCGCATGACCATCTGCAACATGGCGATCGAGGGCGGCGCCCGCGCCGGCCTGATCGCCCCGGACGAGGTGACGTTCAATTACGTCAAGGGCCGTCCCCATGCGCCCAAGGGCGCCCAATGGGAGGCCGCCGTCGCCTGGTGGAAGACGCTCTTCTCGGACGACGGCGCGCATTTCGACAAGGTCCTGACCATCCGCGCCGAGGACATCGCGCCGACCGTCACCTGGGGCACCAGCCCCGAAGACGCGCTGCCGATCACGGCATCCGTGCCCGACCCGGAAAGCTTTGCGGGCGGCAAGGTCGATGCCGCGCGCCGGTCGCTGGACTACATGGGCCTGACCGCCGGCACGCCGCTGACCGACATCGCCATCGACGCGGTCTTCATCGGATCCTGCACCAACGGCCGGATCGAGGACCTGCGCGCGGCCGCCGACGTGCTGCGCGGGCGCAAGCTGGCGCCGGGCGTGCGCGGCATGGTCGTGCCGGGCTCGGGCCTGGTCCGCGCCATGGCCGAGGAGGAGGGGCTGGACCGCATCTTCATCGACGCGGGCTTTGAATGGCGGCTGGCCGGCTGCTCGATGTGCCTGGGCATGAACCCCGACCAGCTGAAGCCCGGCGAACGCTGCGCCGCGACCAGCAACCGCAACTTCGAGGGGCGCCAGGGCTACAAGGGACGCACCCACCTGATGAGCCCCGCGATGGCGGCCGCCGCCGGCGTCACCGGACGCCTGACCGACATCCGCGAATTCGCGCACGAACCGGCCTGAGGACATCATGGACAAGTTCACCGCCCTGACCGGCATCGCGGCCCCCATGCCGCTGGTCAACATCGACACCGACATGATCATCCCCAAGCAGTTCCTGAAGACCATCAAGCGGTCCGGCTTGGGCGTGAACCTGTTCGACGAGATGCGCTATGACCGCGACGGGAACGAGATCCCCGATTTCGTTCTGAACCGGTCCGCCTATCGCGACGCCCAGATCCTGATCGCGGGCGACAATTTCGGCTGTGGCTCCTCGCGCGAACATGCCCCCTGGGCGCTGCTGGATTTCGGCATCCGCTGCGTCGTCTCGACCAGCTTTGCCGACATCTTCTTCAACAACTGCTTCAAGAACGGCATCCTGCCGGTGGTCCTGCCCCAGGATGCGGTCGACGCGCTGATGCGCGATGCCGAAAAGGGCGCGAACGCCCGCATCACCGTCGATCTGGACGCGCAGACCGTGACCGGCGCGGACGGCACCGAATACGGCTTCGACATCGACCCGTTCCGCAAGCATTGCCTGATGAACGGCCTGGACGACATCGGCCTGACGATGGAAAAGGCCCCCGCCATCGACACGTTCGAGACGCAGATGGCCCAGGCCCGCCCTTGGGTCTAAGGGCCCTTGCCCTGGCCTTGCTGCTGGCGGGCCCGGCGGCGGCCGATCCGCTGCGCATCGCCACCTGGGACCCCGGCCTGTCGCGCGACGGGCCGGGTCTTTTGTTGCGCGACATCATGGCCCGCGATCCGCAGGTTGTGGCCGCGGCGCAGGTGATCGCCCATGCCGCGCCCGATGCGATCCTGCTGACCGGGCTGGACTGGGACCTGGACAACCGCGCACTGACCGCTTTCGCGGGCCTGCTGGCCGAACAGGGTCATGCGATGCCGCATCATCATGCGACGCAGTCCAACCGCGGCATGGCCACGGGCGTGGACTTGGACGGCGACGGGCGCGCGGGCCAGCCCCGCGATGCGCAAGGCTATGGCGCCTTCACCGGACAAGCGGGGCTGGCGGTGCTGTCGCGCCTGCCCATCGCGGGCGTCGGCGATCACAGCGCGACGCTGTGGCGCGACCTGCCGGGCAACCGGATGCCCGAAAGCCCCCATGCCGACATCCAGCGCCTGTCCAGCACGGCGCATTGGGACGTAGCGCTGGACACGCCTGCGGGGCCGCTGCACCTGCTGGCACTGGCCGCAACGCCGCCCGCCTTCGAGGATCGCAATCCCGCCCGCAACCATGACGAGGTCACCTTCTGGCTGACCCACCTTCCCGACGCGCCCTTTGCGATCCTGGGCAACCTGAACGTCGATCCGCAGGACGGCGACGGCGATCCGGCCACGCTGGCGGCGCTGGCCGCCGTTACCCAGGACCCCCGGCCCCGCGGCGCATGGCAACCTCCGCAGACCGGCCCGAATGCCGGCCAGCGGGGCGACCCGGCGCTGGATACGGCGAAATACGACCGCGCGCCGGGCAACCTGCGACTGGACTACGTCCTGCCGGCGCAGGGGCTGTCGGTGCTGGCGTCGGGTGTCGTCTGGCCCGCGCCCGACGATCCGCTGGCAGAGGCCGTGGCGCTGGCCTCGCATCGCAGGCTGGTCTGGGTCGACCTAGACCTCAAATGAGGTGACGGCCTCCCAGGCCGCATCCAGGTCGCCCCCCGTCACGCAATAAGGCGGCAGCACATAGATTGTGTTCCCCAAGGGACGCAGCAGCACGCCGCGATCCATGCAATGCGCCCGCATCCGCGGCCCGACTTCGGACAGATAGCCGCCCTGTGGCACGACCAGGTCGGCGGCGGCGATGGTGCCGCATTGGCGGATGTTGGAGAACCGCCCGTCCAGCCGCGCCAGCCGGTCGGCCTGCATGGCGGTCAGCGCGTCCAGCCGCGCCTGCATCGGGCTGGCCTGCCACAGCCGCACCTGCGCCAGCGCCGCCGCGCAGGCGATCGGGTTCGCGGTATAGCTGCTGGAGTGATAGAAGGTCCGCCGCCGGTCGGTCGAGCGATGCGCGTCGAAGATCCGCCCGCTGGCCAGTGTCGCCGCCAGCGGCACCACGCCCCCGGTCAACCCCTTGGACGTGCAGAGGATATCGGGCGCAATGCCCGCATGATCGCACGCCCATAACCGCCCGGTGCGGCCCCATCCGGTCATCACCTCGTCGGCAATCATCAGCACGTCGTGGCGGTCGCAGATCGCCCGCAGCCCGGCCAGAACCGCGGGGGCGTACATCCGCATCCCCCCCGCGCCCAGCACCAAGGGCTCCAGAATAATCGCCGCCATCCGGCCGCTGGACGCCAGCGCCTCGAACGCTGACAGCGTCGCGGCACCGTCGCCCTCGGGAAAGGGCAACCGGTCCACCCCGAACATCAGCGGGTCATAGGCCGCGTTGAAGACCCCCCGCTCTCCGACGCTCATCGTGCCGATGGTATCGCCGTGATAGCTGTCCTCGATCACCGCGATGCGGTGGCGGCCGTCGCCCTCGTGACGCCAATAGCCCAGGGCCATCTTCAACGCGACCTCGACCGCGGTCGACCCGCTGTCGCTGTAGAACACGTAGTCCAGCCCCGCGGGCGTCATCGCCACCAGCGCCTCGGCCAGCTCCTCCGCCGGGTCATGGGTCAGCCCGGCAAAGATCACTTGGTCCAGCCGCCCGGCGGTCTCGCGGATGGCCTCCACGATCTGGGGCTGATTGTGGCCATGCGTGACCACCCACCAACTGCTGATCCCGTCCAGCAGCGGGCCGCGATCGGTCAGGATATGCGCGCCCTGGGTGCCGACCGCCCGGGGCGGGGCCGGTTCGGTGCCATGCTGGAAGAACGGATGCCAGACGGCGCTCATGCGAAATCCCCTGCGCTAAACGCGGCCCGCATCGCGGCGGTCAGGCTGTCCCTGTCCAGCTGGTCCAGCAAAGGCAGGCGTCCCAGCACCCTGACCCGACCCAGATCGCCGATCGTCGCCATGTTGTCGTCATTCGCAGGCCCGACGAAGGCCACGCCATGCACCGGCACGCCACGCGCGCGCAGGCTCTCCAGCGCAGTCAGGCTGTGGCTGATCGTGCCCAGCCCCGTGGCACAGACGACGATCACCGGCATCTGCCAGCGCGCAAACAGGTCCGCGAACAGCACCTGCCGCGTGACGGGCACCAGTGCGCCGCCCGCCCCCTCGATCACCAGCCGCGCGGCATCAGGCGGCGTCCAGCCCGCCGGGTCCAGCGTGACGCCCGCCAGTTCCGCCGCCCGGTGCGGCGACAGGGGCTGGGGCAGCAGCACGGCCTCGGGGTGGGTCCGGGCGCCGGACAGCCGCTCGACATCGGCGCGGTCGGTGCCGGGTTGGGTGGAATCCCCACGGGCAGCGGAAATAGCGTCGTTTTCGACGTTCCCGGCCAGCCCCGACTGCACCGGCTTCCAGTACTCTGCCCCGATCAGCCCGCACAGCCCGGCTGCGAAGACCGTCTTGCCGACATCGGTGCCGGTGCTTGTGATCACAAATCGGGCCACAGGTCCTCCAGCGTCTCGGCCAGCCGCAGCACATCCGCGCGCGTGGCGTTCAGCGTCAGCGACACCCGCAGCCGCGACGTGCCCTCGGGCACCGTCGGAGGGCGGATGCCGCGCACGTCGAACCCGCGCGCCACCACCTGTGCAGCCAGCGCCATGGTTTTGGCATTGGGTCCGACGATCAGCGGCACGATCTGGCTGCCGCTCAGCGGAACCTGCGGCAGGCGGCGCGCCATTTGGTCGTGGAACGCCACGACATGGCCCGCCAAGGTCGCCTGGCGCCACGGTTCGTCCTGCAGCATCGCCAGCGCCTCCAGCCCCGCGGCCGCCATCAGCGGCGACGGCGCGGTGGCAAAGATGAAGGGCCGGCAGCGGTTCACCAGGAAATCGATCAGCACCCGCGCCCCGCAGATCAGCGCACCGGACCCGCCCAGGGCCTTGCCAAGCGTATGCAGCGTCACGACGTTGTCGCGTCCTTCCAGGTGGTGGGCCAGTCCCCGCCCCCGGGGACCGAAGACGCCCGTCGCATGCGCCTCGTCGATCAGCAGAAAGCCGTGCGCGTCCGCCAGCCGCATCAGGTCGTCCAGCGGCGCCCGGTCCCCGTCCATGCTGTAAAGGCTCTCGACCGCGATCCAGACCGCCCCCGTGTTGCCCGCGCGGCGCCATGCGGTGATCACATCCTCGGCGTGGCTGACATCGCCGTGGCGAAAGCGGGCGACCTCGGCGCGCCCGGCCCGCGCCCCCTCATGCGTGCTGGCATGGGCCAGCGCATCCATCAGCAGCAGGTCGCCCCGCTGAGGCAGGGTGGTGATGACCGCAAAGTTCGCGACATAGCCCCCACCAAAGCCCAAGGCCGCCTCGGCGCCGAAGAACCGCGCGGCGGCATCCTCGAACCCGGCCTGCTGGTCGGTGTTGCCCCGCAGCAGGCGCGACCCCGCCGCGCCCACCGGAACGCCCGCATCCAGCGCCCTCACGACCGCGGCCCGCATCCGGTCGCTTTGCGCAAGGCCCAGATAGTCGTTCGACGAAAAGTCGATCCCCCGGCGCTCAGCTAGGCTGCGCAGCCGCGCATCGCCCGCCAGACCCTGCAGGTCGCGTCGATAAATTGCCAGCCGGTCCAAGCCGCGGCCCCGGCCCTAGCGCAGGATCGGAATGGCGGGGTCGGCGGCCAGCAATTCGGCCCGGCGCGCTGCGTCGGGATGATGTTCGTGCGCCTGCATGGGCTGAAGGCCCAGCTTGGCGAACAGGCGCATGTCGCTTTCCTCCTCGGGGTTGTCCTTGGTCAGCAGCGTGTCGCCCACGAAGATCGAATTGGCCCCGGCAAAGAAGCACATCGCCTGCATCTCGTCCGACATGGCGGTGCGGCCGGCGGACAGGCGGACATGGCTGCGCGGCATCATGATGCGCGCGGTGGCGATCATGCGCACGAAATCGATGGGGTCCACCGGGGCGGCGTCGGCCAGCGGGGTGCCCTCGACCGGGATCAGCATGTTGATCGGCACGCTTTCCGGCGCGACCGGCAGGTTGGCCAGCGTCACCAGCATGTCGACGCGGTCCTGCGGCCCCTCGCCCAGACCCAGGATGCCGCCCGAGCAGACCTTGATCCCGGCCTGCCGGACGGTGTCCAGCGTGTCCAGCCGGTCGGCAAAGCTGCGGGTGGTGATGACGTTGCCGTAATGCGCCTCGGACGTGTCGATGTTGTGGTTGTAGTAGTCCAGCCCGGCATCGGCCAACTGGCGCGACTGGTCCGCATCCAGCATGCCCAAGGTCATGCAGGTCTCCATTCCCAGGGCCTTGACGCCCTCGACCATGGCGATGATCTGCGGCATGTCGCGTGCCTTGGGGCTGCGCCAGGCGGCGCCCATGCAATAGCGCGTGGCACCGGCGTCGCGGGCACGGCGCGCCTCGGCCAGCACGCGCTCGACCTCCATCAGCTTGGATGCCGACAGGCCCGACGCATGGCGGGCCGACTGGCTGCAATAACTGCAATCCTCGGGGCAGCCGCCGGTCTTGATCGACAGAAGGCGGCTCAGCTGCACGCAGTTCGGGTCGAAATGCTGGCGGTGCACGGTCTGCGCCTGAAACAGCAGATCCATCAGCGGCAGGTCAAAGACGGCGCGCGCGCCCTCGGCGGTCCAGATCTTGCGGTGGCTGTCGGTGTTCGGATCGCTGTGCAACATGGCTCTTCCCCGTGGCTTGGCACCGTGCCTAGCATTCCGGTCGCAGCCTGTCCAATGCCGCCGACGGCTCAGTACTTCTCCTTGCGGCGGCGTTCCGCCTCGTCCTGTCCCAGGCCCAGCAGCGCCTCGGCCCGGCCGAATTCGCGCGCCGCCTGCTGGCGGGCGATCTGGAACCGGGGCAGCATCCGCTGCAGCTCCTGGTCGGCATGGCGCAGCTCTCGTGCGGCACGCCCGGCCTGGGCGTTGGCGATGCGCGCCTCGGGCAGGGTCAGGGGGGCGGTGCTGTCATAGCTTTGCGCCAGCGTGGCCTGCAGCGAATCGATGCGTTGGCGTGCAACCGTCATGTGCGCATTGAACGCTGCAAAGGTCTTGAGCTGACGCTCGGCCTTCAGCCGCGCGATGCGTTCCAGCTGCTGCAGCTGCTTGATCTTGTCTACCATCCGGAACGGGCCTTCTGTCGCATCTTCTCGGCAAAGCGGATCGCGGCGGCGACGGCGGCGAAATGGGCGCGGTCGATCTCCTCGCCCACCTTGACCTGGGCGTGGATGGCGCGGGCGCAAGGCGGGTCGGACCAGATGGGCACGCCGGCCTCGGTCGCCTTGGCGCGAATGCGAGCGGCGACTTCGTCGGTTCCCTTGGCGACGCAGACCGGGGCGCGGCCGGACCCCCGCGACCACTTCAGGGCGACGGCATAATGGGTCGGGTTGACGATGATGACGTCGGCGGTGGGCACGTCGGCCAGCATCTGTTTCATCGCGATGTCGACCGCGCGCTGGCGTCGGGCGCCCTTCATGTGCGGGTCGCCTTCGGAATCCTTGAACTCGTCCTGCATCTCCTGGCGGCTCATACGGTTCTTGCGTCGGTGGTCGAACCACTTCCACAGCATGTCCGGCACGGTGAAGACGATAGAGACGACCAGCCCCAGCATCAGCACCTGCCCCAGGATCGAGCCCAGCGCCGCAACCCATTGCCCGTCCGCCATCGCCGAGGCGGCGATCCGGTCCAGCAGCGATGCGAACAGGAACCACCCCCCCGCACAGACCAGTCCAGCCTTGCCCAGGGAAAAGGCAAAGGTCACCAGGCCGTCCTTGCCGAACTTCTGCGCGGCGTTCTTGACCGGGTTGATGCGCTTGATGTCGAAGGCCAGCTTCTGGGGTGAAAAGATCAGCGCCCGCGTGGCGATCAGGCCCAGAAGGATCGCGCCCATCACCAGCGCGGCCAAGCCGATCGTGGCGGTCGCGGCATAGGCGGCCAAGCCGCGCGCGATCGGTGCCGGCCCGCTGTCCGACCAGCCCTCGGCGCCAAGCGCCCGCGTGGCCATGGCCATCCATTGGCGCACCGCAAAGCCGGCCATGACCGAAAAGGCCAGGAACGCCCCCAGATACATCATCGTGACGTTCAATTCCGTCGATCGCGGAATGTCACCCTTTTCGCGCGCACGCTGCAGCTTCTGGTCGGTGGCCTCGAACTGCTTGTCGTCGGTATCCTCGCTCATCCGCGGTCCCTCATGGCAGTGCCGGCAGCATGAAGCCCATGACCGCGTTGGCCCAGATGCCGACCAGCAACGGCGCCAGGATCACCAACCCCATCAGCGCCAGCAGGATGGAGGCGGGCGCGCCGATGAACACGACCGGCAGGGCGGGCATCACCCGGTTGATGACCCCCGACAGCGCCTGGTACAGGAACCCGCCCAAGGTGAAGGGCGCGGCCAGCATCATCGCCAGCCAGAAGCTGTCGGTCACCATGCGCACGACGGCCATCACCAGCCCCTCGACCTGGGGCAGGTCCGCGGGCGGCCAGAGACGCAGGCTGTCGGCGATCAGCTCGACGATCATGACCGGCAGGCCCATGGCCATCAGGACCGCCATGCCGGCCAGGTGCAGCATGTTGCCGATGGGATGGGGCGACATCTCGTTCTGGATGCCCATGATCTGGGACAGCGACGCGGTCGCGGCAATGGCCGTGGTGGCGATGTCTATGGCGATGGTCAGCAGCCGCAGCATGATGCCCGTGGCAAAGCCCAGAACCATCTCGACCCCGACCTGCGCCATCATGCCCAGGGGCTGTTCGGGCATCTGCGGGCCGGGCGCGATGCCCGACAGCAGTGGCGCCAGCGCCAGCGCGATCGCCACCTTGACGCGGGCCGAGATCACGCGTTCGCCCAGGCCCGGCAGGGCCACCACGCAGGCCTGCACGCGGACATAGACCAGCACCAGCGCCCAGTCCAACCCCGGAACGATGGCCTGCAGCTGGTCCCACATCATGCGGCCTCGACGGTGCCCAGCAGGCGCAGTTCGGCGGCGGGATCGATCTCCTCCAGACCCAGGACCGGGACCGCCATGCCGTTGGCCCCCAGCACCGCGCGGACCATGCGGCGCCGGTGGTCGGGCGCGACCAGCACGGTGCGGGCGACGGGTTCAGCAAGGGACAGCGCGCGGCGGGTGGCCTCGACCAGCTTCTTGGACATGGCGGGGGTCATCGCCCCGCCTCCCGCACGTCCGGTTTCGGCATCGGCGCGCACGAACTCCGCCTCCCAGGCGGGATGCAGCTGCAGGGCTGCGACGCGACCGGCCTCGTCCGAATATTGCTGGGTGATCTGGCCGCGCAGGCGCTTGCGCACCAACTCATAGATCGTCTCGGCCGATTCCACGTTGCGGAACTCGCAGATGGCATCCACGATCAGCGGCAGGTTGCGGATCGAGATCCGCTCCTCCAGCAGGGCGCGCAGGATCGCCAGCAGCGTCTCGGGCGTCACCTTGTCCGGCATCATCGCGTCGAAATACTTGCGATAGCGTTCGGCGCGGCCCGTGTCGGACAGGGTCTTCAGTTCCTCGATCTGGCGCTGCATCGCGCCAAGGGTCAGCAGTGCGGGCAGGTTGGCCTTGACCACCTCCATCAGATGCGTGGACAGCACTTCCATCGGGGTCACGACGGTGGCGCCCATGGTCGCCGCGTCCTCTTGGTCGGTCGGATGGATCCAGCGGGCCGGGCTGGAATAGACCGGCTCGCGGACCGCCACGCCGCGCAGATCGGCCAGCACGGCATCCGGGCCAAGCGCCAGGATCTCGGCCGGGCGCAGGGTGCCGCGACCGCGGATGACGCCGTGGATGCGGATCTGATAATCGCCGGGCGGCAGATCGTCGGTGTCGGTGATGCGCACATCCGGCAGGATCAGGCCGAAGCTGCGGGCGATGTGGATGCGCAGGTTGCTGATGCGGCTGCCCAGGCCCCGCGCCTGGTCCAGCGCGGTCACGATCAGGTCCGACCCGATCTCGACGCTGATGTCGTCGGTGTCCAGGACGTCCCCGATGCGGGCGGCAGGCTTGATCGCGCTGTCGCCCAGGGGCAGGTCGGGCAGCGCCTCGTCCGCGATGCGGCGTTTCTGCGCGATGCGCCAGGCCATGAAGCCCATCCCCGCCGCGATCCCCAGAAACAGCGGCTTCGGCATACCCGGCACGAGGGAGATCACCGCCATCGCCGCCGCGACCATCGCCGCCGGCTGCCAGCTGCGCACGAACTCGGTCGACATCAGGCCCGCGGTGGTTTCCGTGGCCCCGCCCCGCGACAGCAGCAGCGCCGCCGCCATCGAGGTGATCAGCGCCGGGATCTGGCTGACCAGCCCGTCCCCGACCGTCAGGTGGGAATAGGTCGCCGCCGCCTCTCCCAGGGGCATTCCGTGGATCGTGATGCCCACGACCAGACCGATGCACAGGTTGATCAGCGTGATGACGATCCCCGCCACCGCGTCGCCCTTGACGAACTTCGACGCGCCGTCCAGCGAGCCGAAAAAGCTGATCTCGCGCTGTTCCTGGATGCGGCGGCGCTTCGCCTCCTGGTGGTCAATGGCGCCGGCGTTCAGATCGCCGTCGATGGCCAGCTGCTTGCCGGGCAGCGAATCCAGCGCAAAGCGGGCGGCGACCTCGGCCATGCGGCCCGAGCCCTTGGTGATGACCATGAAGTTCACCACAGAGATCACCGCAAAGATCGTGATCCCGACCAGGATCGACCCCCCCGCCACGAACTCGGCAAAGCCGTTGATGACCGAACCCGCCGCCTCCTTGCCGTTCTGCCCTTCGGTCAGGATCAGTCGGGTCGACGATACGTTCAGCGACAGCCGGATCACCAGGCTGACCAGCAGCAGGACCGGGAACGCCTGAAAGTCGGTGGGCTTCTCGACCAGCGAGGCCATGACCAGCACCATCACGGCGGTGGCGATAGAGATGGCGATGCCGAAATCCAGCACGCCGGCCGGCAGCGGGATCACCATCGATATGACGACCAGCACAAGGCCGCCCGTGACAAGCAGGGGCGCGTCCAGGATCTTGGTGGACTTGCCCGAGAGGGCGGCGATGGGGGTCATTCGCGGGGCTCCGTTCTGGTGGCCGCGGGGCGCAGGAGGTCGTCAAGCGACCAGGGACGTTCCGTCAACAATCCGATGCGGCGCAGATAGGCGATCGCCTGCAGCCGGTCGGCACTGTCCATCTGCAGCAGCGTCACGCGATAATCGCGCGGCAGCCCCTGTCCGGTCAGCAGCCATTCGTCGGCGGTGCGGCGAAAGCCGTCCAGCCCGGCGGCGGCGACCGGACCAGCGGCCAGGCAGGCGATCAGAAGCGGCAGGCCGATCCGGGTCATCACGCCGCCTTCTTCAGCTCTCTCAGGGCGCCTTCCAGCGTGTCGAAGCTGGGGCGCACATGTTCGGGCACGGTCTGGCGGCCGACCTCGACGCACAGGGTGGTGGCGTGCTGGTGCAGGCCCGCGACCAGGACCGACTTGACGACTTCGTAAAAGCCCAGGTCCTGCTTGACGACCGCGCCAAGCCGGTTGGCCAGCGGCGCCACGAAGCCATAGGACAGGAACACCCCCAGGAAAGTACCGACCAGCGCCCCGCCGATCATCTTGCCCAGAACCGAAGGCGGCTGATCGATCGAGGACATGGTCTTGATCACGCCCAGAACCGCCGCGACGATCCCCAGGGCAGGCAGCGCGTCGGCCATGTTCTGCAGGGCGTGGGGGACGTGCATCTCCTCCTCCTTGAGGACGGCGATGCGGCGGGACAGCATGTCCTCGACCTGGTAGGGATCGTCATAGTTCAGGCTGGCCGAACGCAGCGTATCGGCAATCAGCGAGACGACATGATGATCCGCCGCCAGCTTGGGATAGGCGGTGAAGATCGGTGATTCGCCCGGATTCTCGATGTGTTGTTCCAGCGCGACGGGGTTCTCCTTGGCGATCTTGAGCAGCTGGAACATCAGGCACAGCACGTCCTGATGATCCTGGGCGTTCCATTTCGGGCCCTTGAAGGCGCGGATCAGCCCGCCCAGGGTGGCCTTCAACGTATGGCTGTCGTTGCCCAGCAGATAGGCGCCGACGGCGGCGCCCATAATCATCATCATCTCGAAGGGCAGCGAATGCAGGATCACGCCCATCTTGCCGCCGGCCAGCAGGTAGCCGCCGAACACCATGGCGATCGTAAGGAATATTCCGACGAAACCGAACATTGCGGGGTTCCTTATGGGTTGCGGACGCTGCGCGCGCCCATCTGGGCGGTCAGCAGGGCGGCCTGGCGCGGCTCGACCGCGGCGATGATGCGAGCGCCGGCCTCGGGCTGGACGCGCATCAGGATCTCGGCCGCGAAATCGGCGGGCAGGTTGGTCAGGATGGCGGCTGCCTCGGCAGGTTTCATCTGGTCATAAAGCGCGATCAGCCGGTCGATGTCGGTGCGCACGGCCTGGGTCGCGCCGTCCTGGCGGGCCGTGATGCTGCCCTTTTGGGTGCGCAGCTCGGCCAGCCGTTCGCGCAGCGTGCTTTCCGCCTGCGCCAGCTCGGCCTTCCGCGCGTCGATGGATTCCATGTAACGCTCGATGCGCAGCGCACGGTCGCGCAGCTCCTCGGCCAGGGCCACGGCCTCGGGGACATCGCCGCAGCCGTCCAGCAGGTCGGTGGGCGCGGCCACGGCGGCAAACACCCGCGACAGGTCCTGGCCCTGCCAGATCATCGCGCCGGCGGGCAGCGCGAACAGCAATGTCAGCGCGGGCAGCAGATGCCTAGCCATGGGACACCTCACGCTTGCGCAGGCGGCGACACGAAGGCATCGGCTGCGGCGCCTCGGAGGCGGCGGCGCCGATGCGCTGCCGCAGGTCCCAGATGGCGCGTTCGCGGCGCGCGGTCTCGATCTCCTCGGCCAGGCGCTCGCTGGCGGCGGTGGCCTCGTCGCGGGCCGACCGGATGGCGCGTTCCAGGCGGTCGACCTCGGCGGCCATGACGGCGATCGCGCCCCCCAGACCGCTTTCCAGGTTGTTCATCCGCCGCAGCCGCCGCGCCAGGGTGGCGCAGAAGACGCCAAGCCCCAGACAGGCCGCCAGCAGCAGGATCTGCATCAGTTGTTCCAGGGTCATTTGAATCGAAACTCCGTGATCAGAAGGTCCTTGACCGGCTCCTCGCCCAGGACGAAGCGGGTGCGGGTGACCAGTTCGGCGCGGATCACCTCGAGGACGCCGCGCTTGTCATAGGCCGCCGGATCGACGCCCGAGAGGAAGGTCGTGAACGCGTCGGACACGCGCGGCATCAGGTGGGTCACCTCGGCCTTGTGGGTGGTGTCGGTCTCGATCGTCGCGGACAGGACCAGGCTGCGGGCGCGGCCACCCGGGATGACGATCTCGATGGTGGGGATGTCGATGAACTCGATGCTCATGTGCTCGGTCGACTGGACCGGCTCCTCGGGGCCCGACAGCATGCCGGAGGGCGACCAGAAACCCAGATAGCTGGATGCGAATCCCGCCCCGCCCAGGACCAGCGTCGCCACCAGCGGGATCAGCAACCCCTTCTTTCCGCGCGGCTTTTCGGGTGCCGCCGCAACAATGTCGGTCATCGTGATTCTCCGTCCTGACCAGACCGAAATATCAGGTTGCGACTAACCAATTCTTAACGTGGCCCATGTCATTTCAGGGTCAGACGACCATGACGCGATGATTCGAAAGGAACGGTTTTGCAAAAACTGCAGGACTACTGGAACGAGCGAAGCTCTCGACAGCGGATGATCCTGGGGGCGGCCTTTCTGGGGACGTTCCTGGTGATCGCGGGGTTCGGCTGGATGGCCAGCCGCCCCAGCATGGCCCTGATCTATGGCGGGCTGGACAGCGCCCAGGCCGGCGAGGTCATCGCCGGCATCGAACGTGCCGGCGTTCCCTACGAGGTGCGGGGCGACTCGATCTATGTCGCGGCCGATCAGCGCGACCGCCTGCGCATGGATCTGGCCGCCGAAGGCCTGCCCGCCGCCGGCAGCACCGGCTACGAACTGCTCGACGGCATGTCGGGCTTCGGCACCACGTCGCAGATGTTCGACGCCGCCTATTGGCGCGCGAAGGAGGGAGAGCTGGCGCGCACCATCCTGGCCCTGCCCAACGTCCAGACCGCCCGCGTCCACCTGGCGATCGAGACCGGACGCGGATACCGCCGCGACCAGAACGGCAGCGCCTCGGTCACCCTGACGACCAATGGCGGCACGATCACCCGTGAACAGGCCGCGGCGCTGAAGTACCTGGTGTCGTCGGGCGTACCGGGCATGCAGCCCGACCGCGTCACCGTCATCGATTCGCAGCGCGGGATCATCGCCGCGACCGAGGACCAGACAGGAGCCGACCGCGCGGCCGAGATGAAGCGCAACGTCGAACGCATCCTGGAGCCCCATGTCGGTATCGGAAACGCCATCGTCGAACTGAACTTGGACCTGCTGACCGAAACCGAACTGCTGACCGAACAGCGTTATGACCCCGAGGCCCGCGCCCTGATCTCGACCGTGACCGAGGAGACGACGGACGAGAGCAACTCGACCGGAAAGGGCGCCGTCACCGCGGCCTCGAACCTGCCCGACGCCACGGAACAGCCGGGCGACACCAGCCAGAGCAGCCGCGCCGAGAACCGTACCCAGTCCAATTTTGAGGTCAGCCGCACCACGCGCGAGGTTCAGCGCCAGCCCGGATCGACCCGCCGCCTGACCGTCGCCGTCTTGGTGAACGGCGTCCCGCAGAGCGGCGCCGAAGGAGAGACCACCCTGACCCCCCGGTCCGAGGCCGAGCTGCAGACGCTGCGCGAGCTGGTCGCCTCTGCCGTGGGCTATGACGAGGCGCGCGGCGACCAGATCACCGTCAAGTCGCTGCCCTTCGCCACGCTGGGCGAGAATGGCACCCTGGCCACGCCGGGCTTCCTTGATCGTCTGGCGCTGAACGATCTGGCGCGCATCGCGCTGATCGGCGTCTTTGCGCTGGCCGTGATCGTGATGGTCCTGCGCCCGATGATGCGCAATCGCGCGCCCGCCCCTGCGCCGATGCTGGACAACAGCCTGCCGCCGATGCCCCCGATGATGGGCGGGCTGACGGGCATGATCGACGACGAGCCCTCTCCGGACAACCCGCGGATCGTGCCGATCGAGTTTCCGGGGCTGGACCAGCTGGCCCTGCCCCCTGCCGATCCGGTCGCCCGCCTGAAGGCGATGATGAAGGACCGCCATGACGAGAGCGTCAAGATCCTGTCGGGATGGATCGACAACAAGGAGAAGGTGAATTGAGCCTGGCCCTCTTCAAGCTTGAGTCCTTCTCGAACGCGGTCGCGGCGCGTGTCGAGGTGACCTACACGCAGGCCGACCTGGACCAGGCCTTTGCCGACGGCGTGGCGCAGGCCAGCGCGCAGGCCCAGGACGACCAGCTGCGCGCCCTGAGCGCCAGCCTGGAACAGGTCGCCGCCGGTCTGGCCGCGGACGAGACCCGCCGCCGCCAGATGCGCCAGGAGGCGGTCGATGCGCTGGCGCCGATCCTGCATCAGGTCCTGGACCTGATGGCCCCGCCCCTGGCGTCGCGCCGGCTGGAGGAGGCCCTGCAGGCAGAGCTGACCCATCTGGCGCAGCGCGCGACCCCCGTGGGCCTGCGCATCGCCTGCAACGACCGGCTGGCCGACATGGTCCGCCGCTGCCTGGCCCAGGCCGGCCTTGAGAGCATCGAGATCGCCCCGGTCCCGCAGGACCTGATCACCGTGTCGCTGCAGGGCGGCCACATCGACTTTACCCCCGACAGCATCGCGGGCGACATCCGCGCCCTGATCGCGGAAATCACCCAGGAGGACAGCACATGGACGCACTGAAACATCTGATCGACACCGACACCATCCAGGTCGAGGTGACCATCCGCCTTGGCCGCACGCGCCAGACCGTCTCGCAGCTGTCCTCGCTGCGCGCCGACGACATCCTGGTCCTGGACCAGGCGATCGAGGACGGGGTCGAGATCTGCGTGGGCGACAAGGTCATCGCGCGGGGCGAGCTGACCGGCGACGGATCGGCCGAAGACCGGCTGTGCGTGCGCGTCCTGGGCGCGACGGGGGCGGCGTGATCCGCGCCGCGGCCCTTGTCGCGGTCGCGGCCCTGCTGCCCTCGCCCCTGTGGGCGCAGGACCTGGGCGGCGCCCTGGGCGCCGGGCTGGG
Source organism: Paracoccus sp. S4493 (assembly GCF_000967735.1). Taxonomy (NCBI): domain Bacteria; kingdom Pseudomonadati; phylum Pseudomonadota; class Alphaproteobacteria; order Rhodobacterales; family Paracoccaceae; genus Paracoccus; species Paracoccus sp. S4493. Next base: position 5,041 of record NZ_JXYF01000066.1, on the reverse strand, counting down.
CGACAATGCGGTGATGCTGGTCGTGGTGCTGACGGCGCTGTCGCTGGCACCGGGCATCGCGATCATGGTGACCGCGTTCCCGTTCATCGTGACGGTCCTGTCGATTTTGCGCCAGTCGATCGGCCTGCAGCAGTCGCCGCCGAACATGCTGATCGTCAGCCTGGCGATCTTTCTGACCTGGTTCATCATGGACCCGGTCCTGCGCGAGGCCTGGACCGTCGCGGGGCTGCCCCTGCAGCAGGGTCAGATCGGCATCGCCGAGGCCTTCCAGCGCGGCATCGTGCCGTTCGAGGGGTTCATGGCGGCCCGCACCGACCCCGACACCCTTGCCAACCTGGCCGAGATCGCGCCCGGCACCGGCCCCGCAGACCGCCTGTCGGTGCTGATCCCGTCCTTCATGCTGTCCGAGATCCAGCGCGCATTCGAGATCGGGTTCCTGATCGCCCTGCCCTTCCTGATCATCGACCTGGTCGTGGCGGCCGTGCTGATGTCGATGGGCATGATGATGCTGCCCCCGGTGGTGGTGTCGCTGCCCTTCAAGCTGGCGTTCTTCGTGGTCGTGGACGGATGGGGAATGATCGCGGGCGCGCTGGTGCGCAGCTATGCGCCCGGCTGACCCCCGCAGGGGATCAGCCGACACCAATCAGGCGCGGTCGGTGCGCCGCGCCGCCAGCGACTGGACACCCATCACGGAGAGGACCTTGTCCTCGATATGCTGGGCGTTCAGGCAGCTGCTGTCATACATCGCCCGCGGCGCGTCGTGGTCGACGAACGCATCCGGCAGGACCATCGACCGGAAGCGCAGCCCCTTGTCGAAGGCGCCCTCCTCGGCCAGCAGATGGGCGACATGGCTGCCGAAACCGCCGACGGCGCCCTCCTCGATGGTGATCAGCGCCTCGTGATCGCGGGCCAGGGCCAGGATCAGGTCACGATCCAGCGGCTTGGCAAAGCGCGCGTCGGCGACCGTGGGCGTGATGCCCCGCGCCATCAGCGCCTCGCGCGCGGTCATCACCTCGGACAGGCGCGTGCCGAAGGACAGGATGGCGACGCCCTTGCCCTCCGCGATCATGCGGCCCTTGCCGATGGGCAGGACCTGCCCGCGCTCGGGCATCTCGACCCCGGTGCCCTCTCCGCGCGGAAAGCGGAAGGCGATGGGGCCGCTGTCATGTGCGGCGGCCGTGGCGACCATGTGGACCAGTTCGGCCTCGTCCGCGGCGGCCATGACGACAAATCCAGGCAGATTGGCCAGGAAGGCGGTGTCATAGGCGCCGGAATGGGTCGGACCGTCCTGGCCCACCAGCCCGGCACGGTCGACGGCGAACCGGACGGGCAGGTTCTGGACCGCGACGTCATGCACGATCTGGTCATAGCCGCGCTGCAGGAAGGTCGAATAGATCGCGACGAAGGGCTTCATGCCCCCCGCGGCCAGACCGGCGGCAAAGGTCACGGCATGCTGTTCAGCGATGCCCACGTCGAAGCAGCGGCGCGGAAAGCGCTGCGCGAACTGCTTGAGGCCGGTCCCGTCCGGCATCGCGGCGGTCACCCCCAGGATGCGATCGTCGCGGCCCGCCTGATCGATCAGCGCCTGCGCGAAGACCGCGGTATAGCTGGGTGCATTCGATTTCGCCTTGGCCTGCACGCCGGTGATCACGTCGAACTTGGCGGTGGCATGGCCCTTGTCCGCGGCCGCCTCGGCCGGGGCATAACCCTTACCCTTCTTGGTCACGACGTGGATCAGGACCGGGCCGTCCGCCCGCGCCCGCACGGTGCGCAGCAGGGGCAGCAGCTGTTCCATGTCGTGACCGTCGACCGGCCCGATATAGGAAAAGCCCAGCTCCTCGAACAGGGTTCCGCCCACGGCCATGCCCTTCAGCATCTCCTTGGCGCGGCGCGCGCCCTCCTGCAGGGCGTCCGGCAGCATGCCGACGGCGCCCTTGGCCACCGCCTTCAGCTCCTGGAACGGCCCGCCTGCATAAAGGCGCGTCAGATAGGAGGACATGGCGCCGACCGGGGGCGCAATGGACATCTCGTTGTCGTTCAGGACCACGAACAGGCGCTTGCCCTCATGGCCCGCATTGTTCAGCGCCTCATAAGCCATGCCTGCGCTCATGGCGCCGTCGCCGATGACCGCGATCGCATCGCCCGGGTCGCCGCCCAGTTCCCGCGCCATCGCGAAACCCAAGGCCGCGCTGATCGAGGTCGACGAATGCCCCGCCCCGAACGGGTCATAGGGGCTTTCCGCGCGCTTGGTGAAGCCCGCAAGGCCCCCGCCCATGCGCAGCGTGCGGATGCGGTCGCGCCGCCCGGTCAGGATCTTGTGCGGATAGCACTGATGCCCCACGTCCCAGATCAGCTTGTCGCGCGGCGTATCGAAGACCGCGTGCAGGGCCACGGTCAGTTCGACCACGCCCAGGCCCGCGCCCAGATGGCCGCCGGTCACGCTGACGGCGCTGATAGTCTCGGCCCGCAGCTCGTCGGCAAGCTGGCGCAGTTGCGCGTCGGTCAGGGTCTTCAGATCCGACGGCAGGCTAACGCGGTCCAGAATCGGCGTCTTGGGTCGATCGGTCATGGCTGGCCCTCCTCCGGGGCGGGCGTTCAAGTGTCGCGCTCGATAACGAAACGCGCGAGATCGTGCAAGTTCCCGGCGGCCTCACCATAGTGCGACAGCGCATCGGTTCCCATGGCGACACGACGCCGCGCCTCGGCCTGTGCGCCGTCCAGGCCCAGCAGCGACACGAAGGTCGCCTTGCCGGCCCCGGCATCCTTGCCGACGCGCTTGCCGGTCACGGCCTCGTCGCCGGTCACGTCCAGGATGTCGTCGGCGATCTGGAAGGCCAGGCCCAGGGCCACCGCATAGCCGTCCAGCGCCGCGGGATCGTCGCCCGCGATCAGCGGCCCTGCGGTCGCGGCAAAGCGGATCAGCGCGCCGGTCTTGCCACCCTGCAATTCGGTTATCGCGTCCAGGTCCAGCGGCGTGCCCGCGGTTTCGGCGGCGATGTCCAACGCCTGCCCCCAGACCATGCCCGCCGCCCCCGACGCCTGCGCCAGCGCGGACACCAGCCGCACCTGCGCGTCGGGCGCGCCGATGCGCGGATCGGTCAACAGCTGAAACGCCAGCGTCTGCAGCGCGTCGCCCGCCAGGATCGCGGTCGCATCGGTCCATTTGACATGGACGGTCGGCTGACCGCGCCGCAGGTCGTCGTCGTCCATCGCCGGCAGGTCGTCATGGACCAGGCTATAGGCATGCAGCGCCTCGACCGCCGCCGCGACCGGCAGGGCGGCATCGTCGGACACCCCATGCAGGCGCGCCGATTCCATCACCAGAAAGGCGCGCAGGCGCTTGCCGCCGTTGACCGCATAGGCCATCGCATCGCGCAGATCGCCGGGCGGCAGCGCCGTGATGGCGCGATCAAGCTCGGCCTGAACCTCGGTGCGGACACGCGCAAGGCGGTCCTGCATCACAGGCCCTCGACGGGGGTGGTACCGGCAGGCTGGCCGTTGGCGGCCAGGGTGATCTTCTCGACCCGCTCCTCGGCCTCGCGCAGGCGGGCCTCGCAATGCGCGCGCAGGGCGGCGCCGCGTTCGTACAGCGCGATCGATTCCTCAAGCGTCGCCTCTCCGGTCTCCAGCTTGCCGACCGTGGCCTCCAGCTCGCGCATGGCCTCCTCGAACGAGAGGGTGGTGATATCGCTCATCAGTCGGCCTCCATCAGCACATCGACATGGGCCCGCACGCTGCGACCCAAGGCCCGAAGGTCATAACCACCTTCCAGGCAGGATACCACCGGGGCCTTGCCCGCCGCGTCCAGGATCGCGCGTGTCAGGGCGGCATAATCGTCGTCGTCCCATTCCAGCTGCGCCAGCGGATCGTCGCGATGCGCATCAAAGCCGGCGGAAATCAGCGTCAGCTGCGGCGAAAACTCCCGCATCCGGTCCAGCGCGCCCTGCCATTTCGACAAAGCCAGCGCCCCGTCCGATCCGGGCGGCAGCGGCAGGTTCACCACCTGCCCATGCGCGCCACGCTCGGACGCGGCCCCGGTGCCCGGCCACAGGGGAAACTGCTGGCTGCTGACAAACAGCACCCGCGTCTCGTCCCACAGCAGGGCCTGCGTGCCGTTGCCATGATGCACATCGAAATCCAGGACCGCCACCCGCTCCAGCACGTGATGATCCAGCGCGCGTTTCGCCGCGATCGCCACAGTGCCGAACAGGCAGAACCCCATCGAGACCTCGGCCTCGGCATGGTGCCCCGGCGGGCGCAGGGCGACGAAGGCCCGCCGCGCCTCTCCGGCAAGAACAGCGTCCACCGCCGCACAGGCCCCACCCACGGCACGCAGCGCAGGCTCCAGGCTGCCGGGCGACAGATACGTGTCCGCGTCGATCTGGCGGGTCCCCGCCTGCGGCACCGCATCGCGCAGGCCCTGCAGATAGCGGGCGGGATGACAGCGCAGCACCTCGGCATCCTCCGCCACGGGCGCCTCGCGCCGGTCCAGCGCCAGCCCCTCCAGCGCCGCCATCACGGCATCATGTCGTGCCACCTGCTCGGGGTGGCCATCGGGCGTCACGTGGCGGCGGGCGCTGTCATGGGAATACAGGATCAAGGTCATTCATCTCCTCCGAAGGGGCAGGCTAGAAGCCCCCGCGCATCCCGGCAACCCGCCATTTCTCCGTTGTGAAAATACCCCGAGGGAGCCCGCAGGGCGGGGGCAGCGCCCCCATGCACCCCCCTGTCAGACCGTCAGCCGTTGCCCGTCATGCCCCGCGACGGTCAGGGTCATCAGCGCCCCTTCGGGCTGGTCGCTGCCAAAGGCAACCTCGGTGAACTGTTCGGTCCGGCCAAGGCGCGGCCCCTCGGTCAGCACCCGGTGCGCAACCCCGACCTGCGCTTCCAGATGCGTGCGCAAGGCCGCATCGCCCGCCGCGCGCAGCCGCGCGGCCCGGTCGCGGATCGCGGGACCGGGCACGGCGGGCATGCGCGCCGCGGGCGTGCCCTTGCGCGCCGAATAGGGGGAGACATGCAGGAAGGTCAGACCGCAATCCTG
>NZ_JXYF01000065.1:0-15073 GCF_000967735.1 Paracoccus sp. S4493 | reverse complement strand
AGCTTTCACGGGGCAACTCAGAAGTCCAGGTCCGCACCGCCGTTATAAACGGCGACGTTGCGCTCGGCATACCCATAACCGAGGCCGTAGGATAAGTCCGTCCGGGAAAAGGGACTCCGACCATAAGCCGATTTGTGTAACAGGGTCGATGGACACCTTCTTCCATTTCCTGCGGAACAAGCGGCGAGCAGAGCATTGCTATAGGTCCCTGAGCGGTTGAACCATCAGCTGATTTCATGGTGTGATGGCGGTCGGGACAAGGGGGCGGGTATCCGATGCGACGGGAGGATGGGCCGCATTCCGTGATCGGCAGGTCTGGCAATGCACGGCGCATCTGGGTCGCGCTGGTGGTCATGACGCTGTGTCTTGCCGGGGCCATCGGCGGAAACGCCCTTTTGGCGCGATACTATATCGTCGCGACGGTGCCACAGGGAGAGAACATCCTGCGGCTTGCCGTGTCTGGCCTTCGCGGAGAGCTGGCGCGATACGAGCGGTTGCCTGACCTCATGGACCGAAATCCCGTCCTAGTGCGCGCGCTGGCGCCGGATGCGGATCCGGTGCGGTTGGCCGCGGCGAACCTCTATCTGCGCCATCTGGCACGGTTGATGGGGCTATCGGATGCCTATGTCATGGCACCTGACGGCATGACCGTGGCCGCCAGCAACTTCGACCAGGCGTTCAGCTTCGTGGGCGAACGGTTCGACTATCGTCCCTATTTCACCGATGCGCTGGCTGGGGGGCAGGGGCGGTTCTCGGCGCTTGGGACGACCTCGGGCAAGCGGGGGTATTACTTTGGCCGGGCGCTCAGGGACCGGGGGCGGATCGTCGGCGTGCTGGTGCTGAAGGTCGACATGGATGCGATCGAGGACAGCTGGCGTGCCGCCGAATATGAGATGATCGTGACCGACGGCGAGGGGATCGTCTTTCTGGCCAGCCGCCGCGACTGGCAGTTCCGCTCGATCGCGCCGCTGACGCCCCGGACGCGGGCGCGCATCGCCGCCACCCGGCGCTATGACGATGAGCCTTTGCTGATGCTGCCCCTGCGCGTGGCGGGCGAGGCCGCGGGCCATGACATCCGACGGCTGGAGCTGCCCGAGACGCGGCGCGAGTTCCTGACCGTCTCCGAGGCCATGCCCGAGGCCGACTGGACCGTGCATGTGCTGCTGGACACAGCGCCCGCCCGGCGGCAGGCGCTGATCGGGACGCTGGCGGCGCTGATGATCCTGGGCGTGGGGGTGGCGCTGCTGACCGCTTGGGCGCAGCGCCGGGCCCGCCTGCGCGAGCGCCTGTCGATCCAAGCCGAGGCCCAGGCCCAGCTGGAAGGACGCGTCGCTGCCCGCACGGCCGAGCTGGCGCAGCTGAACGCCCGCCTTGGCGCCGAGGTCACGGAACGTCGCGCCACCGAGGCCGAGCTGCGCCGCACGCAGCGTCATCTGGTGCAATCGGCCAAGCTGGCCGCCCTGGGGCAGATGTCGGCAGCCCTGTCGCATGAGCTGAACCAGCCCTTGGGCGCGGTGCGCAACTTTGCCGCCAACGCGGTGACCTATCTGGACCGCGACCGGGCCGCCGATGCCCGTCTGAACCTGACGCGCATCCTGTCGCTGACCGATCGCATGACCGAGATCGGCCGCACCCTGCGCAACTTTGCCCGCAAGCCCAATGCCCAGCTGTCCGATGTGGACCTTCATGACGTGCTGCGCGACGCGCTGGAGGTGATCGCATGGCGCATCGACCGCCAGCCCGTCGCGCTGGTCGTGGACATGCCACCGGGGCCGTTGCGGGTGCGGGCGGGGCCGGTGCGGTTCCAGCAGGTGGTGGTGAACCTGGTCGCCAATGCGCTGGACGCGCTGGACGGCCGGGCCGACAGCGCGATCCGCATCGAGGGGCGGCGGACGGACGGGCGCGTCCTGCTGACCGTCAGCGACAATGGCCCCGGCATCGCACAGGGGCTGGAGGATCGCATCTTCGATCCGTTCTTCTCGACCAAGGGGGTGGGCAGCGGGCTGGGGCTTGGGCTGTCGATCTCTTTTAACATCATCAAGGATTTCGGAGGCGAATTGCGCATTCTTCCCTGCGACCGCGGCGCGGCCTTTCGCATCGACCTGCCCGAGATCGCGCCATGATCGCGGGCCGCATCCTGCTGGTTGATGACGAGCCCGACATGCGCCTGTCGACCGCCCAGGCCCTGGAGCTGGAGGGGTTCGAGGTCGAGGAGGCCTCCGATGCCCAATCCGCGCTGGACCGGGTGGGCTTCGGCTTTGCCGGCATCGTGGTGACCGACATCCGCATGCCAGGCATGGACGGCCTGACCCTGATGAGCCGCATCCGCGAGATCGACGTGGACATCCCGGTGATCCTGGTGACCGGGCATGGCGACATCCAGCTGGCCGTGCGCGCGATGCGCGAAGGGGCCTATGATTTCGTCGAAAAACCATTCGACGGCGCGCAGCTGGCTGAGATCGCGTCCCGCGCGATGGATTACCGCCGGGTCGTGCTGGAGAACCGCGTCCTGCGGGCGGCGGCGGGGCAGGCCGACGACCTGGAGACGCGGCTGGTCGGGCGGTCCAACGTGATGATCGACCTGCGCCGCCGCCTGCGCACCATCGGCCCGACCGAGGCCGACGTGCTGATCGTCGGAGAGACCGGCACCGGCAAGGAGGTCGTGGCCCGCGCGCTGCACGACCTGTCGCCGCGCGCGGGGCGGCCCTTCATCGCCATCGATTGCGCGGCGCTGCCCGCGTCGCTGATCGAATCGGAACTGTTCGGCCACGAGGCGGGCGCCTTTCCCGGCGCCCTGCGCCCGCGTTACGGAAAATTCGAACATGCGCGCGGTGGCACCATCCTGCTGGACGAGATCGGCTCGATGCCCCTGGACGTGCAGGGCAAGCTGCTGCGCGTGGTCCAGGACCGGGTGATGTTCCCCCTGGGCGCGGATGAGGGGCGGGCGCTGGACGTGCGCTTCATCGCGACCTCGCGCCAGCCGCTGGAGGAGGAGGTCGCGGCGGGGCGGTTCCGCGCCGATCTGCTGTACCGGCTGAACGTGGTGACGCTGACCATGCCGCCTTTGTCCGCGCGGCGCGAGGACATCCAGCTTCTGTTCATCAAGCTGGTGCAGGAGGCCGCCGCCCGGCACCGCCGCGCCGCCGTGGCCGTGCCCCCCGCCCTGCTGGCCGAGATCGCCGAACGCGCCTGGCCCGGCAATGTCCGCGAATTGCGCAACGCCGCCGACCGCCACGCTCTGGGCATCGCCCTGCAACCGGCCGAGGATCGCAGCCCCGAACAGCAGCGCTTGGCCCACCGGGTCGCGGCCTTCGAGCGCGACGTGATCGTGGCGACCCTGGCCGCGCATGGCGGGCGGCTGAAGCCGGTCTATGAATCGCTTGGCCTGTCGCGGAAGTCGCTTTACGAAAAGATGCAGAAATACATGATCGACAAGACGCATTACGTCGATGCGGGCGACGATCCGGACCCGTGATGGGGGGATTTCCACCCACGCGATGACGCCGATGTTACCGAATCCACCCATCGCCGCGACTAGGCGGCGCTTTTCCCGCGCGCCCGGCGCATGGCGGCATTGCGTGCAGGGCATGGCATGGCCTAGCTGAAGGGGCTTTGTCGGGCCGCCACGCGCAAGACGTGCGGCCCCGGAAAAATCTGGGAGGATTTTCATGCGTTTCATGACCGTCGCCGCGACCGTCGCGGCCACCTTCAGCCTGTCGCCCGCCTTTGCCCAGGACGACCGCGCCGACTGGCCCAGCAGCCTGACCATCGGTACCGCCAGCCAGGGCGGCACCTATTTCATCTATGGCACCGGTCTGGCCGGACTGATCAGCCAGAACCTGGACCTGAACGCCTCGGGCGAGGTCACCGGCGGCCCGGTGCAGAACGCCACCCTGGTCGAGACCGGCGACCACCAGATCGGCCTGGTCACCATGGGCCCCGCCTATGAGGCCTGGACCGGCAACAGCGAACTGGCGCCGGGGGTCGAGCACAAGGCCCTGCGCGCCCTGTTCCCCATGTATCAGACCCCGTTCGAGGCCGTCGCGCTGCAGTCGTCGGGCATCGCGGACGTCACCGACATGGCGGGCAAGCGCGTCTCGGTCGGACCGGCGGGCGGCACTGCCGCCACCTATTGGCCGCGCTTCTTCGAGGTGCTGGGCGTCGACGCGACCATCAGCTATGCCGGGGCCAACGACGCCACGAGCCAGGTCAAGGACGGCCTGATCGACGCCTTCGCCTTTGCGGCCGGCGTGCCGATCAGCGCCTTTGCCCAGATCGCGGCCGAGAACCCGGTCAACATCTTCGGCTTCACCGAGGAGCAGCGCGCGCAGATCCTCGAGGCGATGCCCGAAGTGGCCGCCTTCGAGGTGCCCGGCGGCATGTACCAGGGCTTCCCCGAGGGGCATGGCACGGTCGCCATGTGGAACTTTGCCGTCGCCCATCAGGACATGCCCGAAAGCCTGGCCTATGAGATCACCAAGCTGGTGATGGAAGGCAACGAGGCGATGATGCAGATCCACGCCACCGCCGCCGAGACCCTGCCCGAGAACGTCGACAAGAACACCTTCCTGCCCTACCACCCGGGCGCCGTGCGTTACTTCGACGAGGTCGGGGTCGAAATCCCGGCCGAACTGCGCGGCTGAGCGCATTCTCCGGGGGCTGCGGCCCCCGGACCCTTTTCCCTTTCCCCCATGATCGGACCGACTGCCCGGACCCCGTCCGCGCGGTCCTTGCCGACGGAGACCCCTCATGTCAGTTGATGCTGCATCTGCGGCAGGGACCGGACCCGTCATCGCGCAGGGCGTCGATGACGAACCGATGGCCCCCAACCAGCGCGACCCCCGCGCCGGAACGGGTGTGCTGATCGCGGTCCTCTGCGCCGCCTATACGTTGTTCCACCTGTTCGTCATGGTCGTCTATCCGCTGGAGACCTGGACCTACCGCATGATGCATGTCTGCGGCGGCCTGATCATCGGCTTTCTGACCTATTCCGCGCTGACGCAGCGCAGCGACAGCGCCACCGCCCCCGCACGCCGCGGCATGGCCGAACTGGCCCTGCTGGGCGTGGCGGCCCTGGGCGTGGGCTATGGGCTGGCGGTCATCGCCTATGCCTGGGGCGCCTGGTGGCTGGCCGGGGTGGCGATGCCGCCGGCCTTCGGGTTCCGCACCTACGGCCTGCCGCTGGCCATCGGCACCGGGGCGGCCATCGTCGCGGGCTGGCTCTATTCGTCGCGGGACCGGGGGCGGATCTATCCGGGCGACCTGATCCTGTGCCTGGCCTCGATCGCGGTCCTGGGCTACATCCTGTTCGTCGTGGGCGCGCTGCGCATGCGGGCGGGCACGGCGATGGCGCAGCCGGGCGATCTGTGGGCCGCGGTCACCGGGGTCATGCTGATCCTGGAGCTGACGCGCCGCCTGACGGGCCTCGCGCTGGTGATCATCGTCGCGGTCTTCATCGGCTACAGCTTCCTGGGGCCGTGGCTGCCGGGCTTCCTGAACCATCGGGGCTATACGGCGACGCGGTTCTTCACCTACATCTTCACCGACCAGGGCATCCTGGGCGACCCGATCGCGGTCAGTTCGACCTATATCATCCTGTTCATCGTCTTCGCGGCCTTCCTGCAGGCGTCGAAGGTGGGCGATTACTTCGTGAACTTCGCCTTTGCCTGCGCCGGTCAGGCACGGGGCGGTCCGGCCAAGGTCGCGGTCTTTGCATCGGGCCTGATGGGCATGATCAACGGCACCTCGGCGGGCAACGTGGTGTCCACCGGCTCGCTGACCATTCCGCTGATGAAGAAGGTCGGCTATTCGCCGAAATCCTCGGCCGCGATCGAGGCCACGGCCTCCTCGGGCGGGCAGATCCTGCCGCCGATCATGGGCGCGGGCGCCTTCATCATGGCCGAGGTCACCGGCATCCCCTATACCGACATCGTCATCGCCGCGATCATCCCGGCGCTGCTGTATTTCGTGTCGGTCTATTTCATGGTCGACCTCCAGGCGCTCAAGCTGGACATGAAGGGCCTGCCCCGGTCCGAACTGCCGCAGTTCAAGGTGCTGATCCGCCAGGTGTATCTGTTCCTGCCGATCATCATCCTGATCTATACGCTGTTCGCGGGCTATTCCGTGATCCGGGCGGGTGCGATGGGCATGGCCGCGGCGGCGATGGTCAGCTGGCTGACGCCGCATCGCATGGGCCCGCGCCAGATCTTCAACGCGCTGGACATGGGCGCCAAGATGACCATCCAGATGGTCGCGGTCTGCGCCGCGGCGGGCATCATCGTGGGCGTCATCGCGCTGACCGGGGTGGGGGCGCGCTTCTCGTCGCTGCTTCTGTCGATCGCGGATCAGAACCAGTATCTGGCGATGTTCTTCGCGATGTGCATCTCGATCATCTTGGGGATGGGCATGCCCACCACCGCCGCCTATGCGGTCGCCGCCGCCGTCGTGGCGCCGGGGCTGATCGCCCTGGGGGTGCCGGTGCTGGTCGCGCATTTCTTCGTCTTCTACTATGCGGTGATGTCGGCCATCACGCCGCCGGTGGCCTTGGCCGCCTATGCGGGGGCGGCCCTGTCGGGGTCAGATCCGATGAAGACCAGCGTCGAGGCCTTCCGCCTGGGCCTTGCGGCCTTCATCGTGCCCTTCATGTTCTTCGGCTCTCACGAGCTGCTGATGCAGGGCGAATGGATCGACATCATCCATGCGACGGCCACTGCGCTGCTGGGCATGTTCCTGCTGTCGGCGGGGGTGATCGGCTACTACTTCGGGCACGCGTCGATGGTGGTGCGTCTGGTGCTGATCGGGGCCGCGCTGTCGATGATCGCCGTGGGCTGGGTGACCGACCTCATCGGCCTGTCCGTGGCCGCCGCGCTGTTTCTCTGGCAGCGCCGGATGGTGACGCCTGCAACCCTGACGCATGGCCGCGCCGACTGAAACAAGGCTGCGGCCCCCGGATCGGGGCCGCAGCCGTCATGCTGCCAAGGTCACCTGTGCGTTCAGCACTGCCGTTTACTCTCTGGCGCGCGCCAGCAGTTGCACGATCAGCTCCCGCGTCGCTTCCGCCCGGACCGGGTTGGGATAGTTGCGGTTCGCCAGGACCACGACGCCGATCCGTTCGGACGGCACCATCGCGACGTAAGAGCCAAAACCGTTGGTCGCCCCCGTCTTGTTCAGATAGACGTCCCCCTCCAACTGGCGCGCGTCGACCTTGGTCATGGGTTGCGGCGACATCGCCATGTTCGGTGAATTTCCGGCCGCCAGCGCAGCGGCATCCACGGGCCAGGGATACCCTTCCCAGATCATGGCCTGCGCGTAATGGGCGGTGTCGTAGTCCGACCGGCGCGTCCGGGCCAGCGCTGCCGTGATCTCACCCTCCAACGTAAGATTGCCCAGATGGGCGTCCATGAAACGGGTCATGTCGGTCACCGACGACTTGATGCCATAGGCCTCGGCATCCAGCATGCCGGGGTTGACGCGGATCGGGCTGTCGTCCGTTCTGGAATAACCGAAGGCATAGTGCGGCATCTCGGCGTCGGGGACATCGACGAAGGTGCTGTCCAGCCCCAGTCCGGGAAGAAGGTCACGGGCCAGCGCATCCGTGTAGGTCGTCCCGAACTGCTCTCCCGCGATCAGCCCCAAAAGGCCGATGCTGACATTGGAATAGGCGCGCAGCGTGCCGGCCTCGCCCTGCGGCGTCCAGGCGTTCAGATAGGTCATCAGGCCGTCCATGTCCGTGACCGCGTCGGGCACCTGCAGGGGCAGGCCACCCGTGGCATGGGCGGCAAGGTCGGCCAGCGTCACCGCATCGAAGGCGCTGCCCGCCAGCGCAGGCATCCGGGATGACACCGGGTCCTGCAGGGACAGAAGGCCGCGCTGTTCCGCAAGGGCCGCCAGGGCCACGGTGAACAGCTTGCTGTTCGATCCCAACTCGAACAGCGTGTCGCGGTCGACAGCGCGCGATGCCGCGCGATCGGCCGATCCATCGGTGAAGAAGAACTGCTGTCCGTCCATCGTCACGCCGATGGCGATGCCGGGAATGTCGAACTCCTCGATCACGGGGCGAAAGACGCCTTCGCTGATCTGCTGGAATGCCTGCTCGGTCAGCCCTTGGGCATGGGCGGGGGTGGTCAGCAGCACGGCTGCGACAGCTACGGTTCGGATGATGGTCATGGGATTCCCTCTGGCGTCGGCACGGCGTCGCGACATGAATTAATTTTGCCAGCCAGAGCTATTGTGATCCTTCATGGGCATCAAATCATGGTTTCTTGCCCTATCGTTGAGAAATTCTAATGGATGCGTGATGGATCGGCCCAACATCCCCCTGAATGCGCTGCGGGCCTTCGAAGCCGCGGCCCGGCACCTGACGCTGTCGAAGGCCGCGATCGAACTGTGCGTGACGCAGGCGGCGCTCAGCCACCAGATCCGCAACCTCGAGGAACGCCTTGGCGTGGCCCTGTTCCGGCGTGTGCCCCGAGGGCTGGTGCTGACCGACGAGGGTGCGGCCCTGGCCCCGGTCCTGACCGGATCGCTGGACCTGATCGGCGCGACGCTGGACCGGTTCTCGGGCGGGCGCTATCACGAGGCGTTGCATGTGGGCGTGGTCGGAACCTTTGCGACGGGCTGGCTGATCCCGCGCCTGGCCGGGTTCGAGGCGGCGCATCCCGAGGTGGACCTGCGCATCTTCGCCAACAACAACCGCGTCAGCATTCCGGGCGAAGGGCTTGACCTGGCCATCCGCTTTGGCGACGGGTCGTGGCATGGGCTGCAGGCCACCCGCATCATGAATGCGCCCCTGGCCCCCATGTGCGCCCCGGACCGCGCCAGGACCATGTCCGGCCCCCAGGCGATGCTGGAGCAGCCGCTGCTGCGATCCTATCGGACAGGCGAATGGGAACGGTGGTTCGCGGGGCTGGGCTTGGCCTGCCCGCCCCTGCGGGGGCCGATGCTGGACAGCTCGATCGCCCTGGCGGACATGGCGGCGGAGGGGCACGGGATCGCGCTGCTGCCACCTGCGCTTTTCGGTCACTGGACGGATCGCGGCCGTCTTGTGACCCTGTTCGATCATTCCATTGCCGCAGGCGCCTATTGGCTGACCCGCCTGCAGTCCAGGCCGGAAACCAGCGGAATGCGCAGCTTTCGAGAGTGGCTGTGCCGGGAGGTGGCGGATCAGCCGCCCGCGACGGGCTGACCGCCCCTGCGCGACCGATCAGGTGCGGGGCAAAGCCGTCGTGTCAGTCAGGCCCATGCGACCTTCAGGGGTGGCAGGACGACGATGTCTTCGATGGCATAGGCGATGCCGTCCACCAGCAGGCCGTCTGGCATCTCGTACCCAAGTGGCTGGCATGCGATCTGCCTGAAGCCCAGCATCCGTGCCAGACCTGCGCTGGCCGTGTTGGGCGCGGCATGACCGGTCGTCACCAGACGTGCGTCCAAGGCCCCAAAGGCAGCCCGTATCATCGCGGGCGCCAACTCGGCCCCATATCGCTGGCGGCAGGCAGAGGACCGCACCCAGTACGACAGTCGGAACTGGCCCCGCCGCCACTGCGGGATCAGATCGACGGCGCCGACACAGACGCCCGAGGCCCATGCAAGATAGGACAGCCGCTCGCGTCGTTGTGCAGCCTCCACCGCTTCCGCCAGCCGCTCTGACTGCCACCGGGCATCCCGTTCCTGTCCGGGGTTCCCCATCGTTCTGTGAAACCATGGCAACAATTCTGCATGGCTTTCGCCCCTGGCCCGCGCCACCGCGGCGGCGTCATCAACGCTCGCGGGGCAAAGATCCAGCCGGGATGTCCGAACGATCCGCGACAGGACATATGACGCGGGATCCTTCAGGCGCGCGTAGGGCGGGGGCATGCGCTTCTCCATGGTCTGTGTGCATGATCATCGCCCGGATCGACAGCCATCGGAATAAGACTGCCGTGCGCCGGACACATGTCTGCATTCCCGCCCAGATCGCGAACTGCTACAGGCGGGCTTGTCGCGGACCGGGCTGTGCCCCAGAAACGCGTCGCAACCGTCCCGATGGAAAGCACAATGTCATGCCCGCCCGCATCGCCCACCTGTCCCTGCTGGTCCCGGACTACGACGCGGCGCTCGACTTCTTCTGCCGGATCGGCTTCGAGTGCCGGGAGGATACCGAACTGGGCGACGGCAAGCGATGGGTGCGGATTGCGCCCCCGGGTGGCGATACCGAGATCCTGCTTGCCCGGGCCGTCGGAGACCGCCAGACCGCGTCGATCGGAGAGCAGGGCGGCGGGCGGGTCTGGCTTTTCCTGGAGACGGACGATTTCGCGCGCGACTATCAGCGCCTCCAGGCCGCGGGCGTGACGTTCGAGACGCTTCCGCGCGACGAACCTTACGGGCGTGTCGTCGTCTGGAGGGACCCGTGGGGAAATCGTTGGGACCTGATCGAACATGCCCGTTCCGACCGCGGCTGAAGTCCGCGTCGCGCCGGTATCCTCGATATGGATCGCGGGTCTCAGGACGGCGGCACCGGCGACGCGATCCTCGACGCACCCATCCGCCGCGCCCTCCGCTACGGCCGATGATGTCGCATCTACTGCCTTTCCCCCTCCGGCCATCACGAATCTTGCCCATCCGAGGCTGCAGCACGCCCGCGACCGCCGCCTGATGGATCGTGCGCGTGATGCGCAAACGGAATGCCTTGGACAGCACCCGTGCCACGCGGTCCGTCCTCAAATGACAGCGTCGATGCCACCAGGGCGGGCATAGCAAAATTGCCGGTGCCTCCCGCCGCATGGCGCCAAATTCATTGCTCGGGAAGCACAGTCGCTTCCGGGGGCCGGCAGCGCAGCAATCAAACCCCACCGACCGTCAATGCAGGAACAGGCGGTGGTGCCTCACCCTCTGTGCACCCCTGACATCGGCCCAAGGTGCCACCCGTGACGCAGATGCGCCACAGGGGGGCGGGCGCGACATCGATGCCCTTGCGCGGCCGCGACCAGTAGGAGCACTATGATTCCAAAAGACGATGGGTCCGGTCATGTGCCCGTGGTGCAGGCGGTGACCGGACCGAAACCGACATGCCCGCGGGGCGTGCCCCTGCCGTGAAAGGCCCCCGATGTTCGACAATGCAGATGCTATCCTGCTGGCCCGGATCCAGTTCGCCTTCACGGTCAGCTTCCACTTCCTGTTCCCCGCCTTCACGATCGGGCTGGCCAGCTTTCTGGCGGTCCTGAACGGGCTGTGGCTGTGGACAAAGGACCACAAGTACCTGGATCTGTTCCGATACTGGGTCAAGATCTTTGCCCTGGCTTTTGCCATGGGCGTCGTGTCGGGCATCGTGATGTCCTATCAGTTCGGCACGAACTGGTCAGCCTTTTCCGACAAGGCAGGGCCGGTCATCGGCGCGCCGATGGCCTATGAGGTCCTGTCGGCCTTCTTCCTAGAGGCCGGGTTCCTGGGGATCATGCTGTTCGGGCGCGACCGCGTCGGGCCCACGCTGCACATGATCGCCTGCGCCGCGGTGGCGTTGGGCACGGCGTTCTCGGCCTTCTGGATCCTGTCGGTCAACAGCTGGATGCACACCCCCGCGGGCTTCGAGATCGACCCCGAGACGGGGCAGTTTCTGCCCACCGACTTCTGGCAGGTGATCTTCAACCCGTCCTTTCCGTTCCGCCTGATGCACACGGTGACCGCGGCCTATCTGACCACGGCCTTCATCGTGGGGGGCGTGGCGGCCCTGCACCTGCTGCGCCACCGGCACCGCCGCGACAAGGTTAGCCCGGCCACGCGGACCATGTTCAGCATGGCGATGTGGATGGCCGCGATCTTTGCCCCGGTCCAGATCGTGCTGGGCGATTTCCACGGCATCAACACGCTGGAGCACCAGCCGGCCAAGGTCATGGCGATGGAGGGCCATTTCGAGAGCCATGACGAAGGCGCGCCGCTGTACCTGTTCGGCATCCCGAACCAGGACGAACAGCGCCTGGACTATGCCATCGGCATCCCCAAGCTGTCGTCCCTTATCCTGAAGCACGACCTGAACGCACCGCTTGCGGGCCTGGACACCATCCCGCGCGAGGATCAGCCCCCCGTGGCCATCGTCTTCTGGTCGTTCCGCATCATGGTCGCGCTTGGCTTTGCCATGCTGGGGATCGGGGTCTGGTCGCTGTGGGCGCGCTGGCGGGGGATGCTGTTCGACAGCCCCATGCTGCACCGCGCCGCCCTTGTGATGTCGCCCGCGGGGCTGATCGCCGTACTGGCCGGATGGGTCACGACCGAGGTCGGGCGGCAGCCCTTCACCGTCTATGGTCACCTGCGCACGGTGGACAGCGCCGCACCCCTGGACGCGGCCGCGGTGGGGGCATCGCTGGTGGCCTTCATCATTGTCTATTTCGCGGTCTTTGGGGCGGGGACATACTATATCCTGCGTCTGATGAGCCGCTCTCCGGCGAATAACGAACCGCGGCTGAAGGACGTGACCAACAGCCCGACGCGCACGGCGGGCACCACGCCCGCCCAGCAGCACCCGACCCGCAACGTCCAACCCGGAGAGTGACCATGCCCCTCGCAGAAGGCGTTTCGCTTGATCTGACCGTCATCTGGGCCTTCGTCATCGCCTTTGCGGTGCTGGTCTATGTCGTGCTGGACGGGTTCGACCTGGGCCTGGGCATGCTGTTCGCGGTCGAACCCGAGGGCGAGGACCGCGACATCATGATGAACTCGGTCGCGCCGGTCTGGGACGGGAACGAGACCTGGCTGGTCCTGGGCGGGGGCGGGCTGTTCGCGGCCTTTCCGCTGGCCTATGCGCTGATCCTGCCGGCGCTGTATGCGCCGATCATGGCGATGCTGCTGGCGCTGATCTTCCGCGGCGTCGCGTTCGAGTTCCGCTGGCGCACCAAGCGCTGGCGCAAGGTCTGGGACGTGGCCTTCATCGGCGGATCGGCGGTGGCCGCGCTGGCGCAGGGCATCACCCTGGGCGGGCTGCTGCAGGGTATCGACGTCGACAAGGCCGCGCGCGAATATTCCGGCGGCTGGTGGGACTGGCTGACGCCCTTCACGCTGATGGTCGGCGTCGCGGTCATGGTCGGATACGCCCTTCTGGGCGCGACATGGCTGGTGATGAAGACCGCCGGCCCCCTGCAAGAACGCATGCGCAAGCGGGCCTGGGTGCTGGGTGTCGGCACGGTGATCTTCATGGGCGTGGTCAGCCTGTGGACGCCATTCCTGCAGGACGGCTATTACAGCCGCTGGTTCGGCGGCTGGAACATCATGCTGGCAGCGGGGGTGGGTGCCGCCGTGCTGGGCCTGGCCTTCGGCATGTTCACCTCGCTGATGGTGCGTCATCACGACTACTGGCCGTTCCTCTGCGCGCTGGGGATGTTCATCCTGGGCTTCGTCGGGCTGGGGATCTCTATGTTCCCCTACATCGTCCCGGTGGAGGTCACGATCTGGGAGGCCGCCGCCCCCCGCAACAGCCAGATCTTCATGCTGGTCGGTGCGGCCGTGCTGATCCCGGTGATTCTGACCTATACCGCCTATTCCTATTGGGTGTTCCGCGGAAAGATGGACCCCAAGGAGGGGTACCACTGATGCCGCAATCCCTGCGGCGGCTGGCGTGGTTCGTGGCGATCTGGCTGGCCAGCGTGGCGGTGATCGGCACCGTCGCCTGGATCATCCGCCTGTGGATCGCCTAGCCCAGATAGGCGCGCAGTCCCGGCGGCGGATTGTCCAGCAGCGGCCCGGTGGGGCGGGGGGCGTGCACCGCGCCATCCTCGACCACCAGGGTGTCGGGCGCAAAGGCCCGCGCATCGGCCGGATCATGGGTCACCATCAGCACCGTCGTGTCGGACGCCACCTGCGCCAGCAGGGTCAGCATCTCCGACTTCAGCGCCGGACCAAGCGCCGCGAAGGGTTCGTCCAGAAGAAGCAGGGGTCGTGCCCGCAGCAGCACCCGGGCCAGCGCGACGCGGCTCTGCTGACCACCCGACAGGGCTGCGGGGCGGCGATCCTGCGTGCCTGACAAACCGACATGGTCCAGCACCTGCGTCACGCGGCGCTGCTGATCCCGGTCCAGACGCAGATCCGGGCGCAGTCCCATCCCCACATTTTGTTTTACGGTTAAATGAGGAAACAAATTGTGGTGTTGAAACAGGATCGACACTGGTCGTTGGCCGGGCGTCATGTCGGTGATATCTTGGCCGTCCCAGATCAGCCGGCCCTTTGTCGGGGCCAGAAACCCCGCCACCAAGGCCAGCAGGGTCGACTTGCCCGACCCCGAGGCGCCGATTACCGCATGGCGACCCTGCGGCACGGTCAGGTCCGCGGTCAGCGTGAAGTCGTCCTGTCGCAGCAGGATGTCGCGGAATTCAAGCGTCACGTCGGCCTCCCCTGTCGAACATCCAGAACAGCCCCAGGCTGAGCCCCATCAGCAGCAGGGCGCAAGCCGCGGCATCGGCCATGCGATAGCCGTTCATCAGCTGGTACAGCATCAGCGGCAGGGTCGGGCGATCCCCTGCGAACAGGGTGATGACGCCCAGATCGCCCATGGCCAGCGCCGCCGCCAGCCCGGCACCAAAGCCCAAGGGGCGCGCCAGACGGGGCAGCACCAGAAGGCGCAGCCGTGCCCAGCCCCGCAGGTCCAGCGATGCGGCAAGCTGGCCGTAATCCTGTTCCAGCGCCCGCGCCGCCGGGATCAGCGCGCGCAGTGCGAAGGGCAGGGCCATCGCCGCGTTGATCAGCGCCGTGACCGGCAGGGCCATCTGCTGGGGCGTGACCGTGCCGCGCAGCAGGATGAACAGCCCCGTGCCCAGCACCAGTGGAGAGGCGATCAGCGGCAGCATGCCTGCGGCCTCGACCCACCGGGCTCCGCCGCGGGCGATGGTCAGTGCCAGTGCCAGCGCCGCCCCAGACGACAGCAGGGCCGACGTCACCGCCATTGCGATGGAACGCAGGGCAGCATCCCAGACCTCGGGCGGCAGGCCGGTCAGGCGCAGCAGGCCCGTGGCCGCGACCGAGATCAGCGGCGCCAGCAGGAACACCGCCGCCGCCGTGATCACCGCTGCATCCGCCAGCCGCCGCCAGCCGCCGGGCGCGGGCGGCCCGCCCACCG